>BEHG01000069.1 GCA_002898655.1 archaeon HR04 | reverse complement strand
AGATACACCCTAGCAGCATCCCCATGCTCATCCCTTATAGGCTCAGCCCAGTAGTATATGTCTAGTGTTGCACTTATTGGAGGATCCTGTATAGTCATGTAGTACGTGCTACCATCAATAGTTGCTTGAGCAGATAGTATCCTTGGTAGATGTTGTCCCTCTCTTAAGCTACCCTCCCCTGCACTTACAACAGTTACTGCAGGTGCTGGCTCTTGAACACCCCATTTCGCTGCCTCTGCCATGCTCTGCAGTGCATTTGTCAACTTGTGCCATTGGGTTATAGGCAGCTCCCTTATCCTCTCATAGTTGATCAATGGATCGTTAAGCATCTCTGAGAACTTGCTATCCCTGCTGAGTAGGCTTACAACCTCAGGATATTTAACCTCTAGATAACCTCTCATCGTATTTATATCCATATTAACTGTAGTACCATCAGCATTAAGTGTTATAGGCACTTGCCCATTCACCTTGAAGCCCCTCCAGTTGAGATCTATTACTGCTGGTTGATCATACACTGCCTCCCGCATTACTATACCACTAAGGAGTAGTTTGAGTGTTAGGCTCTGCTGCATTGTAACCTTCATACCATCATCCTGCAAGGCAACGTTGTATATAACCTCCTTTACCTCTTTAACTCTTGCTGGTGAACCTGCCTCTAGTAAGCCATCGTTTATCTTCTCCTTGAGAACCTCTATCCCTGGTGTGCTTTCATTTGCCCTGAATATTATCCTCTCATTAACCCCACTAAGCATATCCTTCAACTTACCTCCCTGAGGATGCTCTATCGTGCTTACCCTAACTGATAGGAACTCAACTCCAACCTCGTTCTGTGGGGTGAATACCTGTGCTTCCCTTATCTGAAATGCTAGTGCTGAAGGCATAACAGATATTGCTAGCATCGATAGCAGTGATAATGCTAATACCTCACGTTTATGCATTGAAGCTTAATAGTAAGCTTCTTTTTATAAACTTTTTTAATCTCATTTATTTGTTACAAGGTAAGTACATTTTATACAATGTTTCTCTCTTCTAATGTTATATTGAAGTATAAGGAAGAAATTTATTATTAATTACTGATTGGTTAATTATAAAAATAATAAAATTACTATTGCTATTACTTCTTGTTTGCCCTCCATATAACAAAGCCTACTATTCCACCCATCATGCCAGCAGATGCTAGAAGCACAATAAGGGAACATACTGCCCTTTAAAGAGATAAGCATTATTTATCAACACACAGTAGAGATACGGAATTATATATGATGTTAGATGCAGAGGGTATGGATAAAATAGTAGTGCTGGCTGGGGGTACTGGTTCTGTAAAACTTGCTAGAGCATTATACAGGTTGAAGAGCAGTAGCAAGAGTGCTGATACCAGTAGTAGAGTTGTTGTTGATGATGATGATAGCATTAACAGCAACAGCAAGCAGGATATGCATCTCAGCATAGTATGCAATGTTGGTGATAACATATGGATGCATGGACTCTACGTATGCCCTGATCTTGATACCATAGTGTATGGTCTTGCAGGGTTACTTGATAGGGAGAAGGGATGGGGGGTAAGCAACGATACATTCAACTGCCTCACTCAACTTGCTAAGCTTGAAGGGGAGCAGTGGTTCATGCTTGGTGATAAGGATCTAGCAATGCATATCATAAGGAGTATGATGCTGAGAGAAGGTAAGAGGCTGTGTGAGATAACAGGTTATCTATGCTCAAGACTAGGTATAGATGCGATGGTCATACCTGCAAGTGATGATCATGTTGAGACTAGGATAATCACCAATTCTGGGGATATGCACCTTCAAGAGTTCTGGGTCAAGAATAAAGGGATGCTTGATGTTCATGGTATAGTGTACAAGGGTATAGAGCAGGTTAGAGCATGCAGCAATGCACTACATGCGATAGAGGAGGCTGATAGGATAATAGTTGCACCAGCAAACCCTGTGAGTAGCATCCTTCCTATACTCAGAATAAGGGAGATTGGGGATGCAGTAAGGAGGAGGAGGGATGTATGCGTTGCTGTTAGTCCTATAATAGGCTCAAGACCAGTGAGTGGACCAGCAGCAAAGTACATGAATGCACTAGGCTACGATGTAAGCCCTGTATCAATTGCAGAGATGTATAGGGATGTTGCATCAACCCTAGTTATACATGAGAGTGATAGAGCGTTGATGGATGAGATAAAGGCTAAGGATATGGATGTGTATGCAACAGATATACTGATGGATGATGAGGAGGATGAGGTTAGACTTGCAAGATACCTACTAAAACTCTAGCCTATCTACCTATACCTGCGTATGAATATACATGCATATCTACCTATCTACCTTAATAAATAACCAAACAGTTATTTCCTCATAACAATCTTACCTGCTAGTGTTGAGGCTATGTGCAATAATACCAGTCAAGAGCCTTGCAAAGGGGAAGAGCAGGCTTGCTACCTTCTTGAGTATGGAGGAGCGCATAAACCTATCCATTGCAATGCTAAGAGACATGCTTGGATGCCTATGCTCTTCTCCCTACATAGACTCTGTAATAATTGTTAGCAGTGATCCAACGATCAAGGGTATTGCTGGAGAGTTTAACACCATGCTTGTTGAGGATGAGTATGAGCAGGGTGTGAACAGTGCAGTTGCCCTTGCTGATAATATAGCAAGTAGGTACGATGCAAGTGTTGTGCTACCACATGACATCCCACTCATAAGTGCGTTTGATGTACTGATGCTCTATACTTCAATGCTAAAGTATGCAAGGTGTGTTGTTATAACACCATCCAGCAGGTTAGATGGCACAAATGTACTCCTCAGAAGGCCTCCAGATGTCATAAAGACCCATTACGATGAGGATAGTTACAAACTGCATTTGGATGAGGCTCTTTCAAACAATGTAAAGGTGAAGATACTCCTCAGCAACAGGCTTATGTTAGACCTTGATGGGATAGATGATGTATATGCGTTGATGTCAAGCAACCATGAATGCAATACAAAGAGGTATCTTATGAGCATACTTTAGACCGTATCCTCTTCTCTTCTCAACCCTTTGTTCCTTGATGCAATAGAGAGTAGAGTAGTAGTGCATAAGCAACATATATGTAGCATGCTAATCGAAGATAAGGTAGGATCAAGCAAGAAGTGTACATTTTTATACTTAATGCTTATACTGCACTTATGCTCAGGAGCAGGAAGACTGTAGAAGGTCCAGAGAGGGCTCCGCACAGGGCAATGTACAAGGCTATGGGTTTGAGTGATGAGGAGATAGCAAAGCCATTCGTTGGTATATCTCATAGTGGGAATGAGGCTACACCATGCAATATACACCTTGGCAGATTGGCAGAGTATGCGAAGGCTGGGGTTAAGGATGCTGATGGTACAGCAAGGATCTTTGCTACAATAGCAGTAAGTGATGGTATATCTATGGGGCATGAAGGGATGAAGGCATCTCTTATAAGCAGGGAGGTTATAGCAGATTCAATAGAGTTGATGGTGCATGCACATCAGTACGATGCTCTAGTATGTATAGCAGGATGCGATAAGAGCCTTCCAGGGAGCATGATGGCTATGGCAAGGCTAAACATACCATCCATCTTCGTGTATGGAGGAACTATGGTACCAGGGCAGTACAAAGGCAGATATCTAACCATACAGGATGTCTTTGAGGCTGTAGGATCATATGCAAAGGGTACCATAACACTTCAGGAACTCATAGAGATTGAGAACCATGCATGCCCTTCTGCTGGCTCATGTGCTGGTATGTATACAGCAAACACCATGGCAAGTCTAAGCGAGGCGTTAGGCATAGCACTGCCAGGGAGTGCAAGTCCAAGTGCTGAGGATCAGAGGAGGGCTGATGTGGTGTACAACACAGGCAAGGCAGTCATGCACTTGCTAGAGGTTGGGATAAAGGCTAGGGATATACTAACATTTGAGGCATTTGAGAATGCTATAACAGTACTTAATGCAATAGGAGGTTCAACCAATGCTGTGCTACACCTACTAGCACTAGCAAGGGAAGCAGGGGTAAGACTAACATACGATGACTTTGAGAGGATAAGGGCTAGGACTCCTCACATCGCTGATATGCGCCCAGGTGGCTCCTACGTCATGTATGAACTTGACAAGGTTGGTGGTGTGCCTGTGATAATGAGGGAGTTGCTCAAGCATGGGATGCTGAATGGAGATGCATTAACAGTTACAGGCAAGAGTTTGAAGGAGAACATGGATGCAATAGCAATATCAATACCAGATCCAGATGGGAGAGTGGTTAGAAGGGTTGAGGATGCAATACATAGAGAAGGCTCTATAAAGATACTCAGAGGTACACTTGCACCAGATGGTGCAGTAGTTAAGGTCTCTGGCACAAAGGTTGAGAGGTTCAGGGGCAGGGCAAGGGTATTCGATAGTGAGGAAGAGGCATTCGAAGAGATAAGTAAGGGCAGGATAGTTGAGGGTGATGCTGTAGTCATAAGGTATGAAGGACCAAAGGGGGGTCCAGGGATGAGGGAGATGCTTGCTGTAACAGCAGCCATAGTTGGTCAGGGGCTTGGGGAGCATGTTGCACTCATAACAGATGGAAGGTTCTCAGGGGCAACAAGGGGGCTTATGATTGGGCATGTTGCACCAGAGGCTGCAGTTGGTGGACCAATTGCACTAATCAAAGATGGGGATGAGATAAGCATAGATGTAAAGCAAGGGAGGCTTGATGTTGAGTTGAGCATGGAGGAGTTGGAGGCAAGGAGGAGTAGATGGAAGGCTAGGGAACCAAAGCAGGTATACATGCATGGTGTGTTTGCAAAATATGCGATGCTTGTGAGATCATCTGCAGAGGGTGCAGTTACAAACCCATCTGTATGATGTAAGTTCAACCATTCAATCAATCCTTCATTTCACTCCCATAGAGATAAGGATATAAAATAATGCAGGGAAGATAATCAGAGCCATGGATGATGATGCAAGTAGCAGCGTGAATAAGGATGATGAGTGCGTATTCTGCCTAATAGTTGAGGGGAAGAGGGATGCTGCTGTTGTTTATGAGGATGATGCTATGATGGTCTTCATGGACAAGTATCCTATAAGCAATGGGCATACACTTGTTATACCAAAGAGGCACTATACAACCATACTGGATATGGAGAGTAGGGATGTTGGTATGCTATTTGCTTTAGTACACAAGGTAGCAAAGGCTGTAGTTAATGCTCTTAATGCACAAGGCTTCTCTATTGCACAGAACAATGGGAAGGTTGCCCATCAGGTTGTGCCGCATGTGCATGTACACATAGTTCCTAGATTCATAGATGAGGAGAGGGGCAGGTGGCCAAGCAGAAGAACAGCAACCATGGATGAGTTGAGATCTGTAGCAGAGAGGATAAGGCAGCATCTACTCAACGACACAGATACCATGGATGTAGAACTCATAACAGATTAATCTCTTTAGCAGGATGATGAGTGATAAGTGGAGAGAGCATACATGTATGTATGAATGGATGGGTGGATGGGTGGTGGATGTATATATGTATGAAATTAATAATTGATTTAATCAATTATTAATTTAACCTATACCTTAGTATTGCTGCTATCTGACCTAGGCTCTCAAGCATCTTACCATCCTCAGTGCTTGATGAGATGACCTCAACCCTTGCTCCTGTGTTCATTGCAAGTTCATCCATGTACTCTATAAGATCCTGCTCATACACATCATAGTCTATGCTTGAGCACTTACTGCATGCACTACTTATCATCTCCTGCTTAACCTGTATTGCCTTATCCATACTCACTATCCTCTCCTCCCTTGCATTACACCTCTTGCATACAACCTCTACCCTAACCCTGTTTATGTTATCATTAACAAGCACTATATCTGCAACACCACTCTTGAGTGCATTTATCACATCCTGAATACCATACAATGCCAAGCCTTTGCTTGAGTTTATCTCCTCGAAGAGCCTCCTAACAAGTTTCTTCTCCTCCATCAGCCTGTACTCCTGCAGTATATCTTGAGCCTTCTCAAGCGCTTCTCTAACCCCTTCCCTACCAGCGTATGAGATGTCAAGCACTGCTAGAACGTTCTTCTGCAACCTATAGTCTAGATAACCATTCTTAAGGAAGTCATCCTTAGTTGGTCCTGGACCAGCAACTATCAAGCCAACAACATTATAGGTATCTATAAGGAGTGACTTTGCATGCTCAGCAACCCTGTTGAAGTAATCGTTCAACTCCATCTCCCTCAACCTCTCATACCTCCTTGCTGACTGCCCTCCTGCCCTATGCTTGCCTCCAACACCAGAGGTTATGTGATCAACAACCTCAACCTTGTTACCTTCAAGTACACCTATACCTGCCTCACTACTATCTATTGCTATTATGCCTATCACCTTCTCCTCCTTGAGCATATCCTTAAGTATCTCTGTATGGAAGTGATCATCACACCTGTAGAGGAAGATGTTCAATGGCTTTGGAGGTTCTATCTCAAATATCTTGACAACCTCGCTACCTAGACCGTTTGTAGGCAATGCCCCACAGAATATAACTAGCCCATTCTCTGGTGTCTTTGTATAGAGTTTGAGCCTCTGCATGGTCTTTGTCAAGGCATCAAGCACATGATTCCTTGTAGAGTCTGACTTTATGTTTGAGGCAGTACCATACTCTTCTCTGAGCGTTGCTATAACCTCATGTATAGGCTTGCCTTGGGGTATGTAGAGGGAGATGAGTTCAGTCCCTCTGCCCTTCTTCTGTGACAACTCATTAAGCATACGCTTTAACCTGTAGAGTCTTACAGAGTCTGACTTGCCCATTACTGGCTTATCAGCCTCTACACATAATATTAATTTTAGTAGTTTTGTTGCTTATTGCTATATGTTATGTATGATGCTAGCCAACAACCAGCAGCCAGCAGCCAGCAGCCAGCAGCCAGCA
>BEHG01000068.1 GCA_002898655.1 archaeon HR04 | reverse complement strand
TTGTAGCAAGTGAAGGAGAGATGAATATGGCTAGGATAGCAAGTGAGGAGAAGAGGATTGCTGAGTACCATAAACAACTCATAGATAGGTACTTTGCAGGTTCAACAGATATGCTGGTTGAGTCAATGATACTTTATGGTGATGCTGGGGATAAGATATGTGAGCTTGCTGAGAAGGTTCATGCTGATCTGGTTGTTGTAGGGAGTAGAGGATTAGGCAGAATAGAGTCTATGCTACTTGGAAGTGTATCTGAGAAGGTACTCAGGAAGTGTAGATGCTCAGTGCTTGTTGTTAAAAGCAGTAAATAAGGTAAGAAGATGTATAGTATATGCAATAAAATATCCATTAACTAGTGATATCCTCATCACGTCCAGCAAAGATATAGAGTGCTATCAACTCCTTTGTGTTACTATGGAACTTATGCTTTGCCTTTGCTGGTACGAATATCACGCTACCTTCCTTTATAGGTACATCCTTGCCCTCTATAGTTATGAACCCATCGCCCTTTATTATGTAGTATATCTCATCATTCACATGTGGGGATTGTGGATCATCCTCTCCAGGCTTTAGGCGCAGTACTCCAGCATCCATGCTTCTACTCTGCAAGAACGTGCAACACCAATCGCCATCCTTGCTCATGATCTCAAGTATATCATTTACGTTGTAGACCTCAGTGTCAGTACGCATACACATTATTCATACCCACGTTAATTAAACTTTATACAGCAAGCAAAGCAAGTAAGTCTCATCTTTATTAATAACCAGATGGAATACATTTACATGCTTGCAGGTTCAAGCAAGATAAAGGGTGCTAGCGATGGTAGGTTGCTTATGCAGTTAAGGGATAGGACAGCAAGAGATCCTGAGGGCTTCTGGGCTGAGCAGGCATCCCTTCTAGAGTGGTTCAAGGTATGGGATAGAGTGCTTGATTGGAAGCATCCATATGCAAGGTGGTTCATAAACGGGCTAATAAATGCATCATACAACGCTCTTGACAGGCATTTACCTAGCAAAGGTGATAAGGTTGCAATACACTGGCAAGGGGAGCAGGACGATGAGAGGAGGAGCATTACATACAGGGAGATGTATAGAGAGGTTAACAGGGTAGCAAATGCATTGAAGGATCTAGGGCTGAAGAGAGGTGATAGGGTAGCGATATACATGCCTATGGTACCTGAACTCCCAATTGCAATGCTTGCATGCTCAAGGATTGGTGCAATACACTCTGTAGTCTTCTCTGGCTTCAGTGCTAGAGCATTGGCAGATAGGATAAATGACTCAAATGCAAGGCTTGTTATAACTACAGATGGATACCATAGAAGGGGCAAGGTCATAAACCTAATGGAGAATGTTGCATCTGCACTCAATGCATGCAAGGGTGTAGAGCATGTTATAATGCTTAACAGGCTTGGCATCTATGATAGCAGCAGTAGTAGTAAGAGCAATAGCAGTGTTAGTGATGCATCCTACATCGATTGGCATGATATGGTTGATAGATATGATGAATACTGTGAGCCAGAGAGGATTGAGAGCAATGAACCACTCTTCATACTCTACACATCTGGCACAACAGGGAAGCCAAAGGGTATAGTGCACTCAACTGGAGGCTACCTAACCTATGCAAATGCAACATTCAGATGGGTATTTGGGATAAGGGATGAGGATGTGTACTTTTGCACTGCAGATATAGGATGGGTTACAGGGCACACATATGTAGTGTATGCACCAATGCTTAATTCAACTACAATCATAATGTATGAAGGTACTCCAGACTATCCTTCAGTGCATAGATGGTTCGAGTTGATAGAGAGGTTTAGGGCAACTATATTCTACACAACACCAACAGCATTGAGGATGCTTATGCGCTACAACATAGAGTATGCAAAGGTTCACGATCTATCATCCTTACGACTGCTTGGTACTGTTGGGGAGCCTATAAACCCTGAGGTCTGGCTCTGGTACTACAAGGCTATAGGGGAGGAGAGGTGCCCAATAGTAGATACATGGTGGCAGACTGAGACTGGAGCAGCGCTAATAGCAAATGCAGCAGGTATAGAGTTGCTGCCGATGAAGCCTGGATCTGCTAGCCTTCCATTACCAGGGATAGATGCTACTGTTGTTGATGATTATGGTAATGAGATTAGGGGCAAGAAAGGGTATCTTATAGTTAAGAGACCATGGCCAGGGCTCATGCTCACTATATGGGGAGATGATGAGCGCTACAAACAGACCTATTGGTCAAGGTTCAGAGACGCATACTACCCTGCAGACTATGCTATGGTGGATGATGATGGTTACTTCTGGCTTCTAGGTAGAGCAGATGAGGTTCTAAAGGTTGCTGGCCATAGGCTTGGCACTATGGAGGTTGAGAGTGCTATAGTTGCACATCCAGCAGTTGCAGAGGCTGCAGTTGTAGGCAAAGCAGATACCCTCAAAGGAGAGAGTATAGTTGCATTCGTTGTTCTAAAACAGGGCTATACAGATTATAATGAGTTAAGAGCATCCATAATTAAGCATGTTGAGAGTAGCCTTGGTGCAATAGCAAGACCAGAGCAGATACACTTTGTAGGCAAGTTACCAAAGACAAGGAGCGGTAAGATAATGCGTAGACTGCTCAAGGCTATAGTTAATGATGCACAGATTGGGGATACAACTACACTTGAGGATGAGGCAGCGATAGATGAGGTTAAGGCTGTGTATGAGGAGTTGAGGAAGAAGATTACAAGTTAATCAATCAAAAGATGCTAATATGTTGAGCCTTATTGCAATAGTGATGTTTGTCTACTTGCGTTGCGTGCATGATGCATCTATCCCTATCTATAACCTCCCTTATGAATACGGCTTTTGGTTCTTCTATACCCTCAGCATCTACTTTGAATCCTATGAGTTTAAGAGTTATGGTACAGCCATTGCTTACACTATCGCCTAACTTAAGCATAACATCTCTATACCCTCTCACTGGATACTTGTAGTGGTTTACTGCAGTAATGGACTCATTGAATCCATCTATATGAGTAACTATTAACGTTGCATCAACACCATAACCATCACCTTCGCCCTTGCCTATCATAATCCTGCCATATTCTATGCTAGTATTGTTGAAGAGTATTAGCATCCTCTTCATCATGAAGATCTTCCCATCAACCATCATCTCCATGCTATCATTGTAATCTATAGCAAGAGAAATAGCCTTACTACCATCTTCCATCGCTACTATTGCATTGAAACACTTATCATACTTCATGTTTGTGCATTCACTCTGCTCTACACTTAATCTTAACAACTTTGAGTTGCTTATCATGAACCCTCTCTTGCTATGCTCATTCCATACAACTACCATCTTCTCACCATCATTGCTGTATGCCTTGATTGCAGCATGCTCTATTGGTATACTCTTTGACGCTATTAGTGTTACAGTATACTCATCCTTCTCTATATGCTCATTAACCTTTGGATAGGGCTGTACATCAAGCAGCCTTATAGTGTAGTTCATTATCCTCACTGTATCAGGACCCCTATCTCCCTTTGCAAGCTCAAGGTACATTATACCATAGATACTTTCTACCTCAAACAGTATTGTTACGCTACCTGCACGTACACAGTACACACCTTCAGCACATCTTGAGTCCTCAAGCACATCAACTAGCCTAATAGCAAGATCTATACCATCTGTAATCCTTGCCCCTTGATTCATTGATAGTTTGAATTGCTCATCAACCTCTATGCTCCTTCCATCCTTAACTATATCAAATGTGAACTCCTTGGTTACTTTCTCAACACTACCATCTACATAATAGGTGAAGGTTACTACTGCTTTTATTAACCCTGCAGATCCTGCCTTGTACACTATACCAGATGATGGCCCTATAACCTCTACACTCTCTCCAGACTTAAGTTTGTTTATGGTAAAACCAAGGCATGCTGGCATATGCTCAACTATAACATGATCATCAAACTCTGCAGATATTGGTGATTCACAGAGACCTCTATATGTTATAGTTGTATTGCTCTTGTTAACAACAACTGCCTTTATCTTGAACGTATCCCCAACAATAAGAGTAGAAGGTATGATCTCTACATATGAGATATACACACCATCACCATTGCTAGCATTGATGTTATCATCAGCAGTTACACTAGTAATGATGGATAGCATGAGTATGGTTATGAGTACAAATGGGGTATATCTCATGTTATTACTCCCAACTGGATTGATAAAAGTGTATCTATAGGATATATATGAATATGGAATTAGCATGAATATACCTTGCCCTTACTGATTCTTAGCATTGACTTAAGTAGCATGTTAACATTCTCACAGTAGAAATGCTAAAAAGAGTATAGGAGAGAGTAAATAGGGGGGTTGGGCGCACTTGGTTATAACATATTTGCAGATATGTATGGATGCGATGCTAGTGCACTCAATGATGTAGAGTACTTACGTGTTGTTATGAAGGAGGCAGCAAGAAAAGGTAATATGAGTGTAGTTAGAACCATCTTCCATAGATATAAGCCTCATGGTGTAACAGGCGTGGTTATTGTGAAAGAATCACATCTAGCAATACATACATGGCCAGAGCACCAATTTGCATCTGTTGATATATTCCTCTGTGGCACCAACAGCAACCCATACGAGGCTTTGAAGTACATAGAGTTGAAGCTGAGACCCAAGAAGGTCTATACGAACAGTATGGAGAGGGGAATGGCGATAGAATATGAGCGAATCAAATGAGCAATGGGTGGTAGAGGAGACATACCCTGGATTCAAGGTTAGCCATAAGGTAAAGAGGAGGATACTTGCCAAGCGTACAGAGTGGCAGTATATAGAACTGGTTGATACTATGAACTTTGGCAAGATGCTTATCATAGATGGTATGATACAGTCATCTGAGGGAGATGAGCATTACTACCATGAGGCTATAGTGCATCCTGCAATGGTAACGCATAGAGAGCCTAAGGATGTGCTTATACTTGGAGGAGGAGAGGGGGCATGCCTTAGAGAGGTTCTTAAGCATGGTACAGTAAGGAGTGTGATCATGGTTGATATAGATGAGGGTATGATCTCCTTGAGTAAAGAGTATCTAGCAAGCATGCATCATGATTCATACGATGATCCAAGGGTTCTTCTGATGATAGAGGATGCTAAAGAGTATGTGCAGAGATGCGCTAGGGCAGGTAAGCAGTTCGATGTAATAATACAGGATCTTACAGATCCTCAGCAGGATAGCCCATCTAGGATGCTCTACACGCTAGAGTACTTCAATACCATCAATGATATACTGAGCAGTGATGGTGTATTTGTAACACAGGCAACATTACTCCATCCATCTGCAAAGGCTTATGCTATAATATATAACACATTAAGGCATGTATTTCCTGTTGTTAGGGGGTATGCAACCTATATATCGTGTTATGCAAACCTATCAGGCTTCATACTTGCATCCAAGATGTATGATCCTCTACTCATAAGCAAGGAAGAGGTGGAAGAGAGGCTTAGGGCAAGGGGTATAGATATCAGATCGCTCAAGCATTATGATGGCGAAGCACACCATGCCTACTTTGCCCTTCCAAAGTATATAAGGGATGGTATAGCGATGGTTAAGGATACATCTACCATCGATAAGCCAGTAGTATTCCCCCTATAGCTTATACTCTGCATGTTCGAACCCACAGTATGGGCACTTGGAGCCTCTAAACCTGCTACCACATGATAAGCATATGGTTAATGTATTGACAGCATAATACTTCTTGCCATGCAGATGCCTCCTCTCTCCCTTGAGTAGCACAACAAGAACCAGTATTATAAGAAGTCCTATCACAACATACACCCAAACCATATCTCTATTATAGTTAATAAATTATATTAACGTTTCATAGCCTCCACATCTTTTAGTCTAGCATGATGCATGGACTTAACTTTAATAATCCCCTACCAAAAGTAAGTATGTGTTCAGTATAAAGAACATAGGGCTAAGGAATGTGGAGGTTGCAGATACCAAGCTCTGCCTTATAGATGGGGAGAATGGTAGATTGCTCTACAGAGGCTATGATATATTTGATCTTGCAAAGAACTCCACATTCGAGGAGACATCATACCTCCTTCTCTATGGCGATCTACCAACCAAGGAGCAACTGGATGAGTTCGATGAGCGTCTAAGGAGGGCAAGAGCATTACCAAGAGAGGTTATAGATGCTATGCTACATAGATCAAAGAATGCTAGACCAATGGATGTGCTCATCTCATCTGTATCAATGCTTGCTGATTACGATCCCATGGATGAGAGCAAGCCAGCAAACCTAGAGAGGAGTATAAACCTCATTGCAAAGCTACCAACCATAGTTGCTACATGGAATGCTATAAGGAGTAACAAGCCTATACCTGAACCAAATCCTGATCTATCCCATGCTGCAAACACACTCTACATGCTTCTATATAGCATGCCAGATAGGGAGATTGCAAGGATGTTCGATGTATGCCTTATACTCCATGCTGAGCATAGCTTCAATGCATCAACATTTGCTGCAAGACAGGTAGCATCAACGAGGGCGCATATGTATGCATGTATATGCGCTGCTATAGCAGCATTATCTGGTGATCTTCATGGTGGTGCAAATGTTGCTGTGATGAGGAACCTTCTAGAGATAGGGGATGAGAGCAAGGTTGAGGATTGGGTTAAGGCTAGATTGGATGCTGGAGAGAAGATAATGGGTCTTGGGCATGCTGTATACAAGACAGATGATCCTAGAGCGAAGATCTTGAGGGAGATGAGTAGAAGGTTAGCAGCAAGGACAGGAAGTAAGTGGTACTCCATAACGAGTAGGATGGAGCAGGTTGCAAAGGAGGAGGTGAGGAGGAGAAGGGGGGTTGAGATATATGCGAATGTTGACCTATACAGTGCATCTGTATACTACTCCATGGGCATACCAATAGACCTATACACATGCATATTTGCAATAGCAAGGATCTCTGGCTGGTGTGCACATGTG
>BEHG01000067.1 GCA_002898655.1 archaeon HR04 | reverse complement strand
CTCATCTGCAAGGGCCTCCTCTATAGTCTTTGGGTTTGAGTATGTTGCCTCTCTAGCCCCTTCTGCTATAAACCTTAATGCAAGATCAACCCTCCTCAAAGGGGAGACATCAACAGATACATGATATACAACTCCTCCATATATTATCCTTGTAGTATCCTCGTTTGGTGATGTATTCTCTACTGCTTTAACAAGGACCGCTATTGGGTTCTGACCAGTCCTTAGGTGTATTATATCGAACGTGGTCTTTACAATGTTTATTGCTCTTGCCTTCTTACCAGCCATCCTACCTGTGTTCTTTGCATACCTCTTGCCAAAATGCATTATGCTGTTAACTAAACGCTCAACTATGTTAACATCGGCCTTGCCGAACCTCTTATGCTCATGCCTCCCAAAGCTTATTGGTACAAGCATTGGTTTGAGCGATATTACCCTCTGCAATCCTGGATCTGTAACCTTCACCTCTCTAAAGTCCCATCTGTTGAATAGCATGAGGTTTGGTTCTTCCTTACCCATCTCCATCTAAACACCTTCATACTCTCTTATTTATCTTCCCATCACTAACTGCTATACATAATTGATGAGATCATCTCCTTGGCTTCTCCTTCCTACCTCTTACAAGCTCCCTAAGCGATACACCATTAACCTTAAATACTTTCCATCTAACACCTGGTATATCACCCATTGCTCTTCCCATGGAGCCTCCTATACCCTCTATCACAACCTCATCATGCTCATCTATGTAGTTTAATGCACCGTCCCTAGGGCAGAATGCAGTTACAACCTTGCCATTCTTTATCAACTGAACCCTAACACACTTTCTAACTGCAGAGTTTGGCTGCTTCGACTCAACCCCAACCTTCTCTAGCACTATCCCCCTTGCCTGAGGTGCGCCCTCTAGAGGATCTGCCTTCTTGTCTAGCATGAGCACTCTACGCTTGAACCTCCTCTCAGACCACCTGAACTTGAGCCTCTTCTGCTTAAGCGTTCTAGCAGCGAAGATCCCTACTGGTGAGTTTGCCATCAGATACTCGCCTCCTGACCCCTTATTATAACGTTAGCAACATCAAAGTAACGCTTGGTTAGAAGCCTAGCCTTCTCAACATTCCTCCCTTCTCTACCAACAACCATCCCCTTCTTCCTTGGATCAACTATGACCGTTACAACCTTGCCATTGGATGAGTGGTTGCCTATCTTCACATCCAGCACAGCATCCCTCCCAAATATGTTCTTCACAAACTCTGCAAGATCATCAGCATACTCTACAAGTTCTATCCTCTTACCTATCATGCTCTGCAATGTCCTTATCGTTGAGCCATTTCTCCCTATCGCTAAGCCCATATCCCCTTTATCTATGATGAATATAACCCTGTCCATCTTCTCATCTATAACACAGTCTCTAGCAGTAACTGTTGTTATGCTTTGAAAGAGGGACATCAGCCTCAACTCATCGGATGTTAACCTTATACCTGTCATACCGCTTTATAGCATCCCTCTGCTATATCGCCACATTTAAAGATAACACTTGGCTATATATAAGGCTAGGAGCATTGTATCATGCTAGACTTAATTGGATATTAGCATGCAATAGCATAACCTGCTTAGGCTAAGTAAACTTATATTTAAGGGGCAGAGATAGCAAGAAGAGGAAAGAGGATGCCAACAAAGAAGGGAGGTAAGGTAAGAGATAAGTGGAGGGATAAGAGATGGGTTGTTGTACACGCTCCATCAGTCTTTGCTAATCAACCAATAGCATACATACCTATAACTGATGAGAAGCATGCTATAGGCAGGGTTATAGAGTGTACACTCTTCGATCTCTGGCATACAGATCCACAACAACATGCAATAAAGCTCTACTTCCAGATAGAGAGGATTGAAGGGGATTATGCATATACCTACCTCAAGGGTCATGAATATACTAAGGAGTTCATAAAGAGCATGGTGAGGAGGGGTTCATCTATGGTTAACTTCATAAAGGATTACACAACTGCAGATGGCTACACGTTCAGGATATACACGATAGCATTCACACAAAAGAAGGTCAACACATCCAAGAAGCATGATATAAGGAAGGTCATGGATGAGGTGTTGAGTAGGGAAGTGCCAATGTTGAACATAGACCAGTTCATCCAAGCAGTAGTTGGACCGAAGTTGAATGCAGATATACATAGCAGGGTCAAGGATATAATCAATGTTAGGTTCGTTGCAGTATGGAAGACAAAACTGCTTAGCAAGAAGCAGCCTGTAATTCAAGTGCAGCAGGAGCAGCAGGCACAAACATTAGATGTATAATAGATACATAGCAGTAGTATGGTAGGAGAAGGGTATAGAGGTAAGGAGGAGAAAAGAATTAAATTAAAATTCTATAATAATAGAGAGTAGGATGTATATTCCAACCAACGATCTATTAATTAAACATCTAGCCAAGGCAAAAATGGTGAAATATCTTGATATAAAGGTGTGTCATAATAAGTGTAATAGCCTAATATTTAAAGGAGGTGCTATCGCTGCAAGGGATGATGAGGATATTGTAATAACTGCTAGAGCAGTAGCAAATGGGTATGGTATAGCAAGTATTAGCAACATCTCTGAGCCTACACCATCTAGCAATCTAGAGCATAGCATAGATGATATTGTGGAACAGGCAATAGAGCATGCTATATCATTATCATATTCACAAGCTGATGGTAGTAATAGTGATAGTATTAGTAATGGTAGTGATAGGAGAGGAGTAGGCTATGGTGTAAACCTTGTAGAGGTTGATGTGGAGAGAGGGTATGCTACAACCCCAGTAGCAGGCTATGATAGTACAAGTTTATACGAACTGATAGATTATGTGGTATCTACGCTTAGGAGCAGGTTAAGGGGTAGGGATGATGTAAGGATAGAGGTTAGCCTATCATACGTTGAGAGTGAGAATGGGTTGGTGAGCAGTGAAGGAACTGATGTTAGAGAGCGTATGGCAACAACAACCATAGATATAAGGCTGACGATGAGGTACCATGGAGGCATCATCCAGGTTAGTAAGAGTATGGGAGGGAGAGGGGGTATAGAGGTGCTCAAGCGTAAGAGCATGGATGATGCTCTAGATGAGATGATTGCTACCATGAACCATCTTGTACATGCAAAGCAGTTCTCCATACTAGAGTCTGGTATGAGGTACAAGGTTGTACTTGATAACGAGGCTGGTAGTGCACTTGCAAGGCTAATAGGGAATATGCTTGAGGCTGATGAGTTCAACCCAAGGATATTCTCATCCCTGTATGTGCAGGAAGGTGTTGAGGTTGTAGATGATCCAACGCTACCAAATGGCTATGGCTCATTTGTATGGGATGATGAGGGAGTAAGGGGTAGGAGGAAGGTACTCATTAGCAGTGATACCCTCAACCTACTTCATACAAGGCTCACTGCATGCATCCCTGAAGATGGGTACTCAACACCAGGCAATGCTAGAGGGGTTGATGGTATACCAAAACCAAGCGTAAGCAATGTGTACATAAAGCCCATGGACTGGTATGTTGATGAGATGGTTGATGATGCTAGAGAGTGTATACTAATGAAGGGTGTTGAGAGGGTAAGTGCTGATACTAGAAGAGGTATAGTTGAGATAAAACCAATGATAGCATACCATGTTAAGGATAATGAGATGATGTATGCTATGAAGGGTATAAGCCTACAGGATAGTATAAGGAACATACTGAAGGGTATAGATGCTATAAGCAGGGTTGCTATACTGAAACCATACAGGGATGAGCGCTATGGATTCAGGATTGGAG
The DNA here is from genome assembly GCA_002898655.1 of archaeon HR04. Taxonomy (GTDB): domain Archaea; phylum Thermoproteota; class Nitrososphaeria; order Nitrososphaerales; family Nitrosocaldaceae; genus Nitrosocaldus. The sequence continues at coordinate 3,325 of BEHG01000067.1, read as the reverse complement.
AAGGTTCCCCATACATAAGGCTGGAGTCTGCTAGGTGTGTATGCAGCGTCATCTAGCAGTTCATCATATTGGTTGATGGTGGGATAAGAGCATGGATGTGAAGAAGATTGGTTCAGTGTTCACATCTGCAGAGATAGAACTTATAGTACATGCAACTGAGAGCCTTGATAAGTTGATAGATGCTCTTAGCAGTACCTTAGGAGTGAGAGGCAGCACATTAACCAGAGAGGTGCTGACTGGGCACCATGGCAATGAGATAATACTGCTCAAGGGGGGTGTTGTTGGTGATGATGCAAGGAGCCTTGCAGATAGGCTTATGGTATCGTTGAGTAGTGAAGATATCCTTCACATATATAGGAACTTTGACCTCTACACAGATAACAGATCATCATTCTACATAAGGATAAGCAAGCAGGAGATGGTTAAGGGGAGGATAAGGCTCTCACAGTCTGATGCTGTAAGAATAAGGTTCAAGCTTGCAAAGCGCATGCATAGAGCATCCCTTGAAGCATTAAGGAGTGCCTTGGTTGGTTGATGTGGATGAGGTATAAGAAGAGGTACATACTTGCATATGTAGATGCTCATAATCCATATGCCTATCATAGGAAGATGCTCAAGATGATAAGGGATGCATATGCTGAGATGTTTGGTAGTAAGGGAGTTGATGAGGCAAGGATCACCTTTGTTAGCTATGGTAGGAGGAGGAGTAGCAGTAGTGGTAGAGATGGTAATGATGCTGATGAGATGGGCAAGAGGAATGGAGCAAAGATGGGTGATGATGGCACCAATGCTGATATGTCAAAGGGATACATCCATGCTCATAGAATGATGCTACCAATTATAATCAGGTGCAACCTAAAGCATTATGGTAATGTGATGCATATACTCTCCATACTTGGTATACGTACTGTAACAACCTCTGGCACGTTGAAGGCGTTACGTAAGAGGCAAGGATTAATAATGGAAGAGAGGAAGATAGATAGATGGGGATGAGGTGAGAGCCGCTCCAGGCTGAGCTTAGCAAGCAATGAAGACCTCGCGACAATCCGACCCAAACAAAATATCATACGGCCATTAATTTTAGGCATCATTACTACTTTATGCTACACAACAGATAATGCCATCACTATGCTATTATAGGATGGATGGATTGACAGATGATGGATGGATTAATGGATGGTTATGTAGAAGAAGAAAGAGTTTTTAACTAGTAAGTACTCTGCCATTGCATGCATAGCAATGGTTATGATTACGATATAATAGTTGCTGGGGCTGGTATAGCAGGTACTATAGCAGCAATAAGCGCTGCAAAGCATAACAATAGCATGAGGATACTCCTAATAGATAAGAACCCAGAGTATGAGGCAGGTAAGAAGACCTTGAATGGTTGGGTGTGTGGTGATGCTGTAGGCAAGAACAATGTAGATTATCTAGCAAGGCATACAGGGTTGAGATGGGATAGACCAGAGATTGAGCATGATGTGAAGGGAGTAGTTGCATACTCCCCAGACCATGAGACCCCAATATACTTTGAGGGCGATGGCTACATACTGAACAGAAGGCTACTACCATTCAAGCAGGTAGAGTATGCAAAGAAGTTAGGGGTAGAGTTCAGATGGAATGTGATGCTTAGGCAGGTCATAGCAGAGGATGGCTATGTTAAGGGTGTTCAAGGAGTAGATCTAAGCAGTAATCAGCCATTCAAGGCTAGGGCAAGGGTTGTTATAGATTGCACTGGCATAGCATCCATGCTAAGATCCACCCTGCCCATACACACGTATATACAGAGGAGCATAGACAAGGATGATATAGAGGCTACTGGAAGGTATATACTAACCTTCGATCCAGCCAAGGAGGATAGAACATACTTCGACCCAGACTATGCTATAATACATCTCGACCAGATCATTGCTCCAGGTGGCTATGCATGGGTATTCCCTAAATCTGATAGGAAGGTGAATATAGGTTTAGGGGTTCAGCATAGAAGCCTTGAGTTGAGGAATGCTATGCTCAAGAGGAGCGATACGCTCAAATCACTAATAGATGCTTATGTAGCAAGTAACCCAGTTATCAGTAACCCAAGGCTTGCAGATGGAAAGGATGATGATGGCAATGCTTGGGGCACATGGCAGGTATCTGTTAGGAGGCAGAATGACTGCTTGGTAGCAAATGGATACATGCTTGCTGGGGACTCTGCATGGATGCCAAAGCCTCTGGATGCTGGAGGCATAGGTCCAGCTATAATTGCAGGGGTTATAGCAGGTAGGGATGCTGTTTATGCTATTGAGAGCAACGATGTGAGCGAGCATGGGTTATGGAGGTACAATGTAGACTTTGTTGATGAGTATGGCTACAAGACAGCAGGGCTAGAGGTGTTCAGGAGGTTCCTACAGACACTCTCCAATGAGCAGATAAACTATGGGATGAGGCACTTCATCTCTAAGCTTGATGTTGAGAAGATAAGCAAGGGAGAGCATCCAGACTTTGGGTATGTGGATAAGATAAGCATGCTTATAAGGGGAGCATTGAATAGGAGGACTGCTGAGGGCTTGAAGTACACAGCAGATGTTAACAGGGTGCTGGTTGAGCACTATAGGAACTATCCTAGAAGTCCAGATGGGTTTAGAGAATGGCATAAGAGGCTCATGTCAATCCTGAGCGATGCATTTGCTAGGTTCAATGTAAGGCCTGAGATCTACGCAATGCATTAGCAGCATTATGTGCAAGCCTCAATGGTTCTGGAAGCGGTATTGATGGTGATGAGGAGGGTGAGGATGATGAAGAGGATGATGATATTGGCTTTGACTTTCTTGCCCTTGCCCTTGCACTTACTCCTGCTCCAACCTCCTCTCCATAACTGATGAGTGATCTAACTATGCTCTCTGCACTATCTAGGCTTATCTTGTGCCCTATGCTAACGTATATCCTCTTACCATTGTACTCTACTACCCTAGCAACCTCCCTGCCATTCAGAATAACGCTCCCATCACTGCTCTTGCTTATGATTGTACCACAGAGTAGGGACTTGCTCACCCCTACCGTTGGGATATCGATGAGGATGCCTATGTAGCATGCAAGCCCAAATAACCTTGGATGGAGCATACCATTACCATCAACAATGACTATGCACTCATCTCTGCAACCTGTACAAGATCTCCCATACACATGCTCTATCAGACTCCTCAATGCGCTCAGCATTGGTGCACCCTCCCTCAGGAATAGTAGTCCTGGTATGTATGGTATGTATACCCTGCTTATGCTATTTGACTCATACACTATCTTACCATCTAGCCTATCAACCATAACAGCTGCTGCAAATGCCATA
>BEHG01000066.1 GCA_002898655.1 archaeon HR04 | reverse complement strand
TTGGTGGCGATGCTCCTATATGATATGCCTCATCTGCAAGTTTAACATGTAATGCATCTACATCATCATCAGAGTATACTGCCACTGTGCTTATCTCCAACTCTCTACATGCTCTTATGACCCTTACCGCAATCTCTCCCCTATTTGCTATTAGAACCTTCCTTATGCTCATATCCCCTACAGGTTTATGTTACCATGCTTCTTAAATGGTCTCCCTTCCCTCTTGTTGCTTAAACTCTCTAGTGCTTTTATAAGCATAGGTCTAGTCTCTATAGGGTCTATAACAGCATCTATGTAGCCATGTTCAGCAGCAATGTATGGGTTTGCGAACTTTGCCTTGTACTCCTCTATGAATTTCTTCCTCAACTCCTCCTTATTCTCAGCCTTTGCAAGTTCCTTCCTGAAGATTATGTTTACAGCAGCCTCTGGACCCATGACTGCTATCTCTGCAGTAGGCCATGCAAGGTTGTAATCTATCCTTAGGTGCTTGCTACCCATCGCTATGTATGCCCCTCCATAAGCCTTGCCAACTATAACAGTTATCTTTGGTACCGTTGCCTCACTATAGGCAAATAGCACCTTGCTCCCATGCCTTATTATCCCATGGTGCTCCTGCTCTATCCCAGGCAAGTAGCCAGGGGTATCAACGAATGTTACAATGGGGATGTTGAAGCAGTCACATGTCCTTATGAACCTTGCAATCTTGTTTGATGAATCTATATCTAGAGAGCCTGAGAGGTGCATTGGCTGGTTTGCAACTATCCCAACACTCTTACCGTTCAACCTTGCAAAACCAACTATTGCATTTGGTGCCCATAACTCGTGAACTTCAAAGAACTCATTGTTATCAACAACGCTCTTTATTATCTCCTTCATATCGTAAGGCTCGAATGGGTTCTCTGGCACTATATCTGTAAGTTTTGCATCTATCCTGTTTGGATCATCTGTAGGCTCTATGGCAGGAGGCTCCTCCATGTTGTTCTGTGGCAGGTAAGAGAGCAACCTCTTCACTATATCCATGCACTCATACTCATCCCTTGCAACAAAGTGTGCTACTCCACTGTACTTTGCATGTGTGTATGCCCCTCCCAACTCCTCAAAGGTTGTCTCTTCCCCTAGTGCTGCTTTAACAACCTCTGGTCCTGTAACGAACATGTAACTTATCTTATCAACCATTATAACAAAATCTGTTATGGCTGGGGAGTATACTGCTCCTCCAGCACATGGACCAACACTTATTGTTATCTGAGGAACTACACCTGAGGCAAGTGTATTCCTATAGAATATCTCACCATAACCAGCGAGGCTTAGCACTCCTTCCTGTATCCTTGCACCACCAGAGTCTATCATGCCTATTATTGGGCATCCAACATGCATTGCATGGTCCATTATCTTTGCTATCTTCCTTCCAGACATCTCTCCAAGAGAGCCACCTAGAACTGTAAAATCTTGAGCATATATGAAGACCTGCCTACCGTTTATAGTACCATAGCCTGTTATAACAGCATCACCATAGAACCTCTTCTGCTCCAACCCAAAATCTCTTGATCTTGTGACCACAAACTTGTCCAACTCTACAAACGATCCAGGATCTAGGAGCAAGGAGATCCTCTCCCTTGCTGAGAGCTTGCCTTTAGCATGCTGCTCCTTTAACTTCTCCTCGCCTCCTCCACTCTCTGCAATCTTGTTGAGTTGGGCAAGCCTCTCCTGCTTATCCTCGTGCACATACAATTCTCTTACCCCCCACTATATAAACTAATTTTAGCTATGGTTGTTATAACTTCAGTTATTGATGGTTTGGTTAGTGTAGTTTCCTTGCACCCTTTGTCCTCCTGAATGCACTCATGCTGGAGGAGTAGTTCTCATAAAGCATCTCCAGCACATGTATCTCATGCTCCAACCTTGAAATCTCATATGGAGAGTTACCCTCCCTCACTATCTTCTCAAGCCTCCTCCTCTTCTCATCCAAGAGCCTCCTTATACTCTCCTCATACAGTGTTGACATCCTCCTTCCCCTCTCTCTATCTAGTAGGTAATAGGTTATGGATTTTAATTAATGTTTATCCTTATCATAACAGTCTCAATCAATCAATCTTTCCTTTCCCTCCCTTATCTCCTCCATCCCCTCCTCTTCCTCCTATTCTTTCTCCTCCCCTTCCTCTCCTTCCTCCCCTTCCCTGTTGTTGTACTTCACCATCTCCTCTACTCTTTGCAGCATTGAATAGGGATGAGAGATGCTCTGTATAGCCATGATACCCTCCCTCTATGCACTGCTTGCATATACACTTACTTGATACAGAGGTTCTATCGCAGTTTGATGAGAACTCGCACTCAGAGCATCCAGCATCATTACCACATATCATGCATGGTAACTCTATGCTTATCTCTTCTCTAACAACCTCCTTCAGTATGGCAAGTATAGATGCTACATCTGCACCATCCTTGATGCGAAACCTCCTGCTAGCCCTATCATACTCTACACCAGCACGCATAAGCTTTACAAATGAATCCTTGCCAAGCATTGGTAGTGTGAAGTCCTTGTGTATGAAGATCTTTATCATACCCTAACCATCCCTCACTCTAACACTCCCACACTCTCCCTCCATCTCATCCCCACATAGCAAGGCTCTTGGCTATACCCTCAAGCTCATCTATGGTTATGCTATAACCTTCACCAACCCTAACAGCACTACTACTACTCTTTCTGCCAAGTATGAGGGGCATGTATGGCATATAGTATGCTACAACATTATGTCTTGACTCATGTAACCTTGATGCTATAGCATCTACAATCATCCTCAACACCTTCCCCTCATTGAATACCTTACTGCTAAGGTTGTAAGGTATATCGTACTGAGAGTATGATAAACCTCTACTATCATTGAATATTGAGTATGCTATTATACCATCAATGTACCTAAACATGCTCCACATCCTCAACCTGTTCATCCTTGCAATGAGTATATCAGCATATGATAATGCTTCAAGTAGCCTAGCCATCCTATCGATATCAATACTTGCATTGATTATACTTGAGTATAATGCACCTAACTTATCAACCCTTCTCTTCTCACTATCGTAGCCGAATGAGGGATCGATATAAGAGCCCTCGCTCCTACCCAACGCATCTACAGCCTCCTCTATCTTCCTTGCTGCAAAGAAGGAGTTAATGGCATCACCCATAGGCGTTGAGTAACTTATAGGCTCCATGCCAGATACATCCATCTCTACAAGTGATTGTGCCATGTTCAACATACTCCTAACATCACCATTGCACTCTACCACCACCCTTAGCCTATCACCTATGCTCATGCTCTTACCCTTACCCTCACCCTCAAGCACATGCTCAAGGTAGAGGAGGAGTAGTCTGGGTGGTATGCCTCTCATCCTTACAACCTTTGAGACCTTCCTCAACTCCTTTATAACCTCGCCAGAATCACTGTTTGCAGCCATCATGACTGGTATGCTTGATGCATCCTTCAGTATTGAGAGTAGTGCTGATAACCCTCCCCTATCGTATGTGCCATGCAATCCATCAACCTCATCTAGGAAGAGTAGAACCCTCTTGCTGTATATGTTTGCATTCTCCAGCATAGGTTTAAGTAGATGCTCTAGCCTCTCTTTGGTACGCTCATCACTAGCATTCAACTCAAATAACTCATACCCAAACTCACTGGCTAGAGCCTTTGCCATGGTAGTCTTGCCAGTGCCAGGAGGGCCTATGAGAAGCAATGGTCTATCTCCTTGCCTCCATCCAGCAAGCCATCTATACGCCTCAAGCCTAGCATCCTCATTACCAACCATCTCAATTATGCTCTTTGGTCTATACCTCTCAACCCACACGATGTATCACACCTTATTACTACTAATACAATACATTATATTACTACTACTACCATGCATTAGATCAACATCACCGTTCCTTCAATCCAGCAGTGAATATGTTAAGATCGTACTCCTTAACCCTTCTGTACCAGTACTCATTGTAATGTCTAACGCTTAGAACCATGAACTCAAGGAAGTGCTTTGTACTGAACCTCTCTGGGAGCATATCTATAGCAATAAGGGCATCATCAAGGTATATCTTGCTCTTCCTGAACGTTAGATCAAATGCTAGCCTTATATCCCCAGTGTTGAGAGCATAGTAGAGAGGCCATGATGGTACCTTTATAACCCTGCCCTTCATCGAGTCTTCGATCTCATTTGCACAACCTACAGACTCTCCTGCCCTAGCCATACCATGATAGAATATCCTCCTCAACGGGCTATCCTTTAGCACCATGTTCCTTCCAGCAGTACCCATCACCGCTCTATACTTCTTGTAGCACTCATTCATGCTCTCCTCATCCATAGCAGTTGGGTTGTTCTTCAGGATTAGATCTTTGTACTGACCATGCTTTGCATCCTTGAATCCCTGCTCAAATGCCTCCAGTATATCTTTGCCTATTGATGAGATCTTCCTCCTTGCTATCTTGAGCATGTATGGGCATATTAACTTGTAATCATCAAGATACTCAACATCCTCATCCATATCCATTATCCTATCCATTGGCTCGCTTAGATCTATTGCAATAACATGGCCATCTATAAGCACATCCCTCTCAGCATCACTTACATTTATGTTCAGATATGAGCATGCACCATCGTATAGTGCATAGAAGACTGGATAGGTCATCTTCACATAGTTAGAGTCTAGAAGTCTAAGCACACGGTCCCTGCACTTATCGACATCTGCCAACCTACTCCTAACCTCCTCCACCTTGATTGCATCCATACTGAAGATCCTCTCAAGTATGAAGCCATCGGGCTCTGCTTCCCTTATGAAGTTCCCAAGAGTGCTTAATGGATCATCATCGTTGATTATAGAACTGTGAAGTTCCCTAACAAACCTATCAAGGAACCTTGGGAACTCTCTATCAGCAAGCTCTTTGTAGTACTGGAACTGCTTATACCTCTCGCTCCTCAACATAGCCTGCTTGAGTATATCCTTCCCTGCATCTGTATGCATCAGAGCATCCTTGCTGAATATGCTCTCATCCTTACTGCTCATAAGATAACCCCATCCCTTCTTTCCTTTCATCAATTCCATAATTTAATATTGCTTCCATTACTTGTAGCCTATTGTAAGTGCCTTCTTTGCTATATACTCCAACTCCTCTGGCCTATCTATTATGTAGTCTGGCATCTCAGCAAGTAGTGCATCTCTAGAGTTGAAGCCCCAACTAACTGCTACAGTCTTAACCCCAGCCCTCTTTCCAGCCTCTATATCCCTAACCTCATCTCCAACATAGAATATCATTGATGAGTTTGGATTGGAATTGCAATGATAGCAATGACCCTTGATCTTCTTTAATACCACATGCTTAGCAAGGAGATGGTGCGTAGATCTTATGAAATCAAACAACTCAAGATCGTTACTCTTGAGGAATGCTCTCACATTGTTACGTGAGTTGGTGGTAAGTATGCCTAGCTTCCAACCCTCATTCTTCAATGCTTCTAACGTAGGCTTTATGTTAACAGATGGTTTGAGCATGGGTATCTCATTGTTCATCTCCATGCGTATCCTCCTTATTATGAATGGTAATTTGAGTATGGGTATGTTCAGATAGACAAGTATATCCCTAGTCCTCATACCCTTGATGTGCTGGAGATCATAGATCCTTATCTTCTTGTATGCAAACTCATCAGCAAGCCTGTTTATTATCCTTATTAGTGTATGTACAGTATTTGCTATTGTACCATCAAAGTCAAATACTATCAGCATATCCATCTTATCTGATGTAGTATGGGTGGGTTACTTTTAATGTTTTTGTATGCAAGTTGTAGCTTATCGATCTAAGGCTAGTATAAGCTGTGAAGTTATCCCTATGGCTATACCATACATGCCTTTATTGCATGGATGATGATGATGTCTAGTCTGTTGGTTCTGTAGTGTAATTTAGTTAGTGTATCTACTCTACCAACACATCCTAAGCATACTAGAGGACTCATAAGAATTGTTAGAAGAAGTCGATTATAATCTTGCTTATACTTTATAACAAACTAAGACAATAAATATTCCATAAAACTTAAATAGTTAAGTTGATATATTTCAATTATGAAATATGTTGGTCTATCAATTGTAAGCATTGTGATAATGATGTTAACCATGCCTACACTATACGCTCAGGGACAGATACCACAGATACCAGGTATCAAAGAGGTTAGTGGGAGGTATGTAAATGGTAATGCTGGCATTGAGATAACATTCCCAGCAGGATGGAGTGGTATGGAGATGCCATTTATGGGGATGGGTAATATGGTTGCAATGGTAGTAGTTATGCCAGGAGGAATAAAGGATCCATCATCAGCAAGCCCTACAGGTCCAATGATTATGTTGAATGTGAGTGTGATTGAAAAGGCTACTTTACCTAGCATTAAGGATCAGTTTGGTAAGAGTGATGGTAGGGATAGGGGTGTAAAGGAGCCAGAGTGCAAATTGCTATCGTTCAGTAACAAGAGTGTTAATGGCGTAAATGGTATAGTGGTAGAGGTAGAATGCGAAGTAGAGTTTGATGGTAAACCAGTTACAATGAGGGCAAAGTTATTCAATGCATCACAGGAGAAGGATAATACGATAAGAAGCGTGATGCTACTCTTCGCCTCAACTGTAGACAAGTACAGTAGCCATGTTGGTGATTTTGATAAGGCATTAGATACACTGAGGATATCTAACGCAAGATCTATAGATCTTAGCCAGAGTATTAATAAGGATTTTACACAAGAGGTCAGCGTTGATGGTCAGAGGATTCCTTTAAATATATACAGTAACTCAGATGTTAAGAATCTTAGAGTAGATACTGGAAGCAAGACCATCTCGTTCAACGTAGAGGGTGAAGGAGGTTCTCTTGGAATTACAGATATATATCCAAACAACATCCTTAAGGGGCCATATATAGTTACTATAGATGGTGAACCTGCTATAACTATGCAGATAACAAAGCCAGATAGTGGAGAAGAGGGGATAAGAATACTCTACACGCATAGCATCCATGAGATAAAGGTAGTTGGTACAGAGGTTATTCCAGAGTTTCCAATAGCAGTCTTGCCCATACTAGCATTGATTACAGGCATTGCTGTATTTATGGCTAGAGGTAAAGGCATGTAT
>BEHG01000065.1 GCA_002898655.1 archaeon HR04 | reverse complement strand
GATGATAAGAGATGCATACTTTACAATGCTCACTGGCAGGATGAGGTGATAGAAGCCCAGATAAGATACGGAAGGTTGTGTGCAAAGCATAGAGAGATGTTGGATGAATTCAACAAGTATAACGATCGTAACCATGATGTTACTCATTAACTACAGCTGTTGCTACTTGTCAATATAGGTACTCATCCACTTCATCATCATCATCGCTATCAATTGCTCCCCCTTCTCCTTCTCCCTCTCCCTCTCCTTCCTCCTCTCCTTCTTCTCCACCTCTTCTCCCTTTCCTTCTCCCTCTCCCCTTCCCCCTCCCTTCACTTCTCCCTCTCTCTTCATCCTTCCCTTTACCCTCCTTCCTCCTAGCAATACTCTCCTCAACACCTTCAGCAAACCTATCCAACTCATCCAGATTATCAAACTTGATGTATGTTAGCCTCTCCAGTGCCTGTATTATGCTCTTTGCTGTTCTATACTGGGGTATCCTAGGATCATCTATCTCTCCATAGAGCCCTATACCATGTATATTGTTCATCTTTGCAAAGCCAAGTATGAGACCATTGAATCCAGTTATTAGTGATGAGCCATGTGTAGGATAAAGTCCAACCCTTGCTATGCTATCTGTAAGCATAGGGTTGGTTGTTGTTACAAGTACTCTAGGGTTCTTCCCTACTTCTTTATCTGTAAGGAATGCACCAACAGTATATATGAACTGTACTGAGTACATCTTTGCAACATCTATAACATCTTGGCATAGAAGGTAGAGGTCACTGCTAGACTCTGGCTGACCAAGAGAACCCCCAAATACTATAATCCTCTCAGCATATCTATACTCCCATCTAATCTGCTCAAACTCTATATACCCTCCCTTATCAACAACGTATGGAGGATAGTGTGCATAAACAACCCTGAATGGACTTGTATTGAGTGCCTTGTTTATGAAATCTATAACTATGCTACCTACATTGCCCATATCTTGCATTGCTGCTATCATTATTGGACTCTTGCCTTTGAGGTCTGGCTCTATCAGTTTCTCAAAGTGCATGGCATAGTTAGTTTGGTGTATGAGAATAATAACTCTTCTCTTCCTCCTATCATGCATATGCTTCTACATACATGCTTTAGTTAATACATGTTGATTAATCAAGGCTTAACTCCATGCTCATGAACTCTAGTATATTCCTCATCCTCAAGCAATCAAGCTCAAGTAGCGGGGATTCACATATTATGGTTATATTGAGCCTTCTCCTAACTATCTCTAACGCTAAAGGTTCGAACTGTGGTTCCCCTATTGGTCTATGGATATCAACATACCTGTAACCCTTCCTTGCAAGCCCTGTAAAGTGAGCATTTATATACTCTAACCCAGCACTGAGCAGTCTATCTATAACATCTGCATAGTCTATCCTACCATCGTTCCTAGCAAATATATGTGCAAAGTCCACATAAGGTCTTACCCAACCATTAAGATCCTTGTAGAGCCTCAGCACCTCATCAAGAGTACCAAACTGGTTCCTCCTTGCCATGGTCTCTGCACCAAGTCTAACATGCTTTATACCCATACTCCTCATCTCATCCACTATAGACTCATAACCTGCTCTAACCATAGCATACGCCTCTTCCTTGCTCCTCCCACCATAAAAGGCTGAATGTATTGCTATTGTATCAGCATGCATAACCTCACCTCTCTCTACACACTCTAGTATCCTATGCTTCGATCTCTTTATCACTTCCCCATCCTCTGAACATAGGTTTATATAGTAAGGTGCATGGATGGATAACCTTATGTTCAGTTCATCTGCTAACCTTCCCAGCTCTCTGCTCTCCTCCATGCTAAGATATATGCCATGGGCAAAGTCAACCTCAAGAGCATTGAGCCCAAGCTCATAAAGCCTCCTCAGACCAGCCTCTATACCATGACCTCTAGCAGTGGCTGGGAAGCCTTGAGTCCCTATATATATCCTCATCAAGATAGGTATGGATCTCTAGCATATATTATAATTAACTACATATCCAGTATGAATCCTATTGAATGTGCTTAATCGACTCTGCAGTTCAATCCATTCATTAAATAAATCATTTACCTCATCCCTCCTATCATGCCAGGAGCCTTGGGCATACTCCTGTACTCCTTCATTATATGTATGCTTGGCTCAGCAGTAATAACAACATACTCCTTGTTTGCATCCTCTCTGGGCGAGAGGGATACCTTCTCTCCAGGCTTTATCCTTGGTATGAAGTCCTTATAAGTGCCATAATCAACAACAACATTTGTAACATCGTTCCTACCAGTGTTTGTTAGTATAACCCTGTACACCTCCATAACATCTATCTTATCCTTGAATGCATCAACATCTAACGCATGATCCTGGTTAGAGTATGGCATAAGCATCAAGAATGCTGTTAGCATTGCAGCGCCCATTACACCTGCACCTACTATTAGGTAGAGCAGCATAACATTATAATCAATAGGGTTAGATTTAACATTTGCCATCTTGAAACAAACATATCATCATATTTTATCTAACCTAACCATTATAGTTATATTTAAGTTAGTATTAATAGATATGATGATGAAGAAGAACTACAGCATACTTGCAGTACTAGCCATACTGGCTATAGCAGCAATTGCAGCAATTATGCCAAGTGCATATGCTCAGACATGGGGTAGGCCTGATTCTATGGTAGTTGCAGGGTTACCACTGATAGTTGGCCTAGGCACCGGCATAGTGTACTTTATAGTGATATCTGCGAGAAGATCTAGGAGGTAAAGAACTGAGCTTATTTATTTATTATATTTCTTATTTTGTTATCCTGAGTAGGCTTGGGTTATAAGTATGTGTAACCATCTTTTAGGCTAGTATCAACTACGCTACACTACTATACTACTCTTCTATAATTGAATAATAGGATGATGAGGTTAAAATAACAAAAAGATAGTGGGTATTGTTGTTATCTTTAATCCCACTTGCTCCACGCAGCAGCCCATCTATAGGTCCATGTATTCAGCTTTGCTCCTAGGGCTGCCATTGGAACGCTTATAACGGCACTAATACCTGCTGCAAGTGCCACTGGGCTGTTGTAGAACTTACCTACCTGAGGCTCGATTGGTGTTAGATATGCTGGGAGTGTTGGCCTTGGGTACTTGAATGCCATCTCTAGAGGGTCATGTACAGTAAGCAGGTTTATCATGTTGAAGAGTGGCATCGACATGCCTAACAGAGAGCCTCCTATGAGTATTGCTGCATGCTTGTTCCTCCTAGTTGCCCAGTATGCTAGGTCTAATAGCATTGCGCTTGGTATCCACACTGGGACTATCATGAAGTCGTATGGATAGCCTAGACCTCCAATCCAGGCCCACTTTGCAACCCAGGTGTAGATGGTCATTATTGTAGCATAATAGGTTGCTGTACCAGGTACTCCTGTGAATAGCATGTAGTAGATAGCACCAACGACAAGCATGGTTGACTGGCTAAGGTTGAAGATCACAAAGGATGTCCACATCCAATCAGAGTAGAAGATGTAGTCTCCAGCATTGATGGTCAACAGCGTTGAGTTCACTGCAACTACGACTATGAACAGGTAGTGTATTGTTCGTCTAATCCAGACCATTAGAATAATGTACTATACCCATATATATAAAACTTACTCTAGATTAGTGCTAATAAATTATTAGAATAAAAATAAAATTAATAAATATTTATAATTTTAGGGGATGGCTGGCTTCTCGTGAGCAACTTTCCAGATGAAGATGAAGCCAAAGACTATTATGACAGTCAGCACGCTCAGTGCATACATCCCAGAACTGAATGGATATGCCCATGCGTAGTATGTGAACCCTACCCAGACACCAAATGCAGTTGCTGCCCACGCCATTATTGCCCCAATTATATATAAGCCCTTCATATGCTCAGTCCTCTTGCCTATCATCCTCTCTATCTCATCCTTGGGCGCCTCTTTCTTTGCCATTAAAGAATAATAAAACATATGCATTATTAAAGTTTACTTTTGATCTGTTAACATATAATAAAAAAAGAAAAGGGGTTGCCCATCAGGGCAGTTGCAATTTGTTACATTGGTTGAGATGCCTTCTTAATTTATGGTATGCTCCTGCTGTACAGCTTACCCTCTAGTGCAAGCTTGTACATCTCTGCAACGTATGGGTTGCTTGGTGGTGTCTCCATTCCAAGCTCTACCATCCTTACGTACAGCCTAACCACATATGCTAGAGCACCAATGAATGCTACAACAACACCCATGTTGAATGACCAGTGGTTTGGAACTGCGAATACCTCCTCAACGAACCAGAAGTGCCACATCTCATTTATGCCTATGGTGAACATGGTACCTAGGTAGCCTATGATGGTCATCTTTATACCAGTGTTAACACTGTTGTTTGGACCCCTCATCAATGGCACCCTTCTATCATATATCATTATTGCACCCCAGCCTAGTGGTAAGGCTACGAAGTGGGAGTAGAGCCACCAGTGTGCTGGTGTGAATGCACTATCCCTTATACTGGTCTGATGCAATGATCCATCAACGAAGTTGTCAACCTCAACACTTGCTGCTACTGAACCCATCACTATGACCATTATCAGTATCTTCTTCAGCCTCTGCATCTCAACCTCCTTTGGTAGTAGTGCGGGCATCTGAGCCATACCGCTTCATCTTTTGCTAAAGAGCAAGCAATATATCTATCTTATGATAGAGAATATCAAATTGAATCTGTATAAATTTCAAAATATAAGATAAATTATCTTAAATACATAGCATAAAATACTCCTAATATTGAATTATCTAAATAACCATATGATGAATAGATTTGATTAACAATAGTATTAAATATAAAATAGACATCTTATGCATAAAGGATTTATTGTTTATAAGTATGCTCACGTATCAAACTACATATAAATCAAAAATGAATCGGCAATGTAAAAATATATATCTATGTTAGTACAAGATTCTAATAATGAAGGTAATACATGTAGCATTGCTGAGTGTAGTGGCAGTGGTACTGGTTCTTGGCTCGTTTGCACCCATGATGAAGGATGCATTTGCGCATGGTGTCCAGGCACAGTTACAGAGCAGATTCATAAAGATAGAGGATGAGACCTTCTCAACGTTCAGGCTTATCACAAAGCAAGAGTATGCAAACAGGACAGGGTTGACGCTAGAGCAGATAGATGCTATGGGCTGTGACCCAAGAAGGCAGGATATACTGATAGTTACTGGAAGGCTTGTAAGCCAAGTTAACAAGGATCTAAGAGCATGGATATCTCTCTTCAATGAGTCAACAAATGCAGGCAATAGGTGGGAGTTCATATCAAGGGAGCCACCAGGCAACGTCTTCGATATACCTCCAGGTGGAGAGGTCCCATACAAGCTATGTGTATCAGCACTTGAGCCTGGAACATACCATACCCATACACAGTTGAATGTATCTAGTGTTGGTCCAGGTCTTGGTCCAGGTGCAACAGTAGTAGTAGAGGGAGAGCCAACCATGAAACCAATGTCAGTAGGCAATGTGATATACCAGACCATACTGATTGCAATAGGTTTAGCAATATCGTTCGCAACAAGACCATGGCAGGTTATATAACTGCATAACAACAATATCCTTTCTTTTGTTTTGATTTACAAGCATGTTTATACATACAGAATATATAAAGAGTATGTAGCATGATAGAGGTGCATAGATCCAACTATTAATATACAACATTAACTAATGTATAGGTGTAAATCTCTCCTTACATGCCATATTACACGCAATGATGTAAACAGGCTATAAGCAAGGTATTCAACCATACCATAGCAGATTAGCGAAGGTTTTGATGATAGACTATACCATTCTACAATTGTAAAGGTGTATAGAGAGTAACCATACATAACACTTCTTACATGGATTAAGATTATGGCTTATGTGTATTGAATGGAGAAAAGAATAAGAATAGGCTAATTCCCACAACAGACATGTAATGCTAGCATAGTTTGAGTAGATTAAGATTTATCACATGAGACTGGTGTGGTTAGTTACAGCATTACTAACGTTAATCCATACATACTATATTATATCTCGTCAGATAATGTTACCATATAGCTAGACTCCCAATATTATATCATGGCATACTATAATATAAAAAAGGAGAGTTTGTCTATTGCTGTTGTTACCTTCTTCTCTCCTCTGGTAATAAACCTATACCTTCCCTTTCGTAGTACCTCTCCAACTCTTGTACCCAAGTCTCCCTTGCTGTGCCTCCTATACCCTTGTGCCTTAACCAGTATGCTATAACACTCAGCAAGAATATACCGAACATCATTGTGCCGAATATGTAGATCATCACATCGTAGAAGAGTGGGTCGTATGCTGGGCCTATCTGCAGCACTATATTCTTTATACCCATAGCCAGCGTTGCAATATCCATTGGTATAATCATCTAACACCATGAATATATACATTTCCGTTTCGCCTTATAAAAAATTTAGTTGTTCTCAGATCTGCTCATATCATTACTAAATATAATCAATCACTGTATCCTCCATTATATCCATCTAATATAACAAAATGATCATTTTAGTATGATAGTAAATTCGCATAAGCATGAGTGATGATATCAATTATAAAGATCGTTGCATAGAGCAACAGCAACAACAATAATAAAAAGGAGTTGTGTATGTACAGCTATGCACTCTTCTGTATCTTTGGCTTCCTCAATGCCATTGCGAAGAATGCTGCAGATATACCTCCAAATATAGCGCCAAGAGCAGCAACATATGCGCCTAGCTCACCGAACGTCTTTGCTACCATTGATGTACCAGAACCATATGCTCCCTCTTGCTGTGCTGTTGTGAGTCTCTTCTTTGCTAGTATGGAGTGCTGTGTGCATGCAAACTCTGGTATGCCAAGTTGCTTGCATTCCTCCAACTGCTCTGGTGTAGCAGTTATATCTCCACCAGCTCCAGGAGAACCATACAACTGTGCCATTGCTACTGAACTTCCTCCTATCCATGTTGCAATTACTCCAGCCACAACTGCCAGAAGTGCAAACTTATTCATGTAACTCTTATTGCACAAACGATGTATATAATCTTTCTCCCTTTCTTTTTAAATTATACAGGGCAAAGACTTTAATTTATCACCTACAGAGTCTATACATGGCTAGGATACATGCACATAGGAAGGGCAAGTCACACTCAAT
>BEHG01000064.1 GCA_002898655.1 archaeon HR04 | reverse complement strand
CTCCTCCATATAGTGTATCATTGCCTCCAGTTATTGTATCATTACCATCATCTCCAAATATATCATCTCCAGCAAGATTATCATCACCATCTCCTCCATCTAATGTATCATTTCCTCCAGTTATTGTATCAGCATCACTTCCTCCCCATATACCATCTCCATAAAGAACATCATAACCATCTCCTCCATATAGTGTATCATTGCCTCCAGTTATTGTATCATTACCATCTCCTCCATCTATATAATCACCATAAAGACTATCATCACCATCATTACCACATAAGATATCATTACCTCCTTGTAATGTATCATCACCATCTCCTCCATCTAACCTATCCCCATAAAGATTATCATTACCTTCAAGACCAACTATAAAGTCATCTCCTTCCTTACCATATATGTAATCATCGCCAGTAGTGCCAACTATAAAGTCATCGCCAGTAGTGCCAATGAATGGAGCTGATGTAGCAATCCTTACAGTATATGTCTTCCCATCTAGAGTAATGCTATCTCCATTGTTATACACTGTACCATCAACCCTAACCTCATCATCTCCATCATCATCAAAGTTACCTCTCTCTATTGTATGCCCTACACATATATCACCACTAACTTGAGCATATGCCATCCTTACACCATCTGCTACAGTCATAGATATTGCTATTAGTAGTAGTAGCAAGGTAGAAGTAGCGACACTAACACTAGTAATGCTCTTGTCCGCCATATCAAAAATGGCATATACAAAGATTTATGTTTTACTCTAGATAAATTATGTAATTCTTGTTATATAACAGATGTTATAGAAGATGAGCTAGATATGTATGGGAATATGTGGAGTGAAGCGAGTAATGAGGTAGCAATAACAACAACAGCAGCAGCAATAACAGCAGTAGTAGTAGCAGGAGTAGTCGTCCTACTAATGCTTGCTTATTGCTTCTTGCTTGCTTGCTTGAATGAATGAATGAATAGCAGTTGGTTGAGGAATGATGTAGAGAATAAATAATAAATAAAATATGGATAGATAAGCCTTGCAAGCCTTACCTTATCCTATAAAACCTCTTCACTATACACATAGGAAGGGAGAAGCAGAAGGATGAAGAGGTGATGAAGTAAGAGAAAGGAGGAAGGAATAAGTTAAAGTAAGTAGGGAGGAGAGATTGATTGAGAGGTAAGGAAAGAAGTGAATTGGTATGAGCGTTAGAGATGCTTTAAGGAAGGTACTTGATATGCAGAACCTTACCTATGAGGAGATGTATGCATGTATGGAATCCATACTAGCTGGAGAGGCTAGCGATGTACTCATCGCAGCGCTCTTGACAGCATTGAGGATGAAGGGCGAGAGCATGGATGAGTTGAATGCTATGCTTGATGTTATGCTCAAGTATGCTATCAAGGTTAGGGTTGATGGATATGTTATAGATACATCTGGCACTGGAGGGGATAATGCTGGAACATTCAATATAAGCACAGCAGCAGCATTCATAGCATCTGCCTCTGGCATAAAGGTTGCAAAGCATGGGAATAGGGCAGTATCAAGCATGAGTGGGAGTGCAGATATACTCGAGTACCTAGGCTACAACCTCGATACAAAGCCAGAGAAGGTTGAGTGGTGCATAGAGCATATAAGCATAGGGTTCATCTTTGCACCTAGATTCCATCCAGCGATGAGCAGGGTAGCAGGTGTTAGGAGGGAGATGGGGGTAAGGACTGCATTCAACATCGTAGGTCCTCTATGCAACCCTGCACTACCAAGGGCTCAAGTTGTAGGTGTATACTCCCCCACCATAATGGATAAGGTTGCAGGTATGCTCATGCATGCTGGAAGGGAGGAGTTCATGGTTGTTCATGCTATAGATGGTATGGATGAGTTATCCAATACATGCATCAATAGGATACTCTGGTATAGGCATGATGCTGATAGCATTAATGTAGATTTGGACCCCAAGGCACTTGGATTGAGTACTGCAAGGAAGGATGACCTCATGGTTAGGAGTAGAGATGAGGCTGCTAGCATATTCCTTGATGTGCTGAAGGGTAGTGCAAGGAATGAGGTTATGGATGCTGTACTCCTCAATGCTGCAGCAGCCCTTATAGTAGGAAGGAAGGCATCATCATTCAAGGAGGGTATAGAGGCTGCTAAGGCAAGTGTTATGGATGGGAGGGCATACAAGAGGTTAAGAGAACTTATAGGAGCGTGTGGGAGTATAGAGAGGCTTGATGAGGTTGAGGATATGGTTGCAAGGAGGCATTAGGTATGCTCAAGGTATATGGTTATGGATGATGATGATGAGGATGAGGATGATGGTTGGGCGGTGATGCGGATGGAGGGGAATAAGAGGAAGAGGAAGGAGGAAGGAGGAAGAAAAGGAGGCATAGAAGGAGGGGAAGAGGAGAAGGGGCATGGGTATCTTGAGAGGCTTGTAGATGCAGCAAGGAGTGCAGTAAGATCAGGGCATTACGAATTTGGGTTCACAATACATCATAGTAGGATCATAAGTATGAGTAATGCGATACTATCATGCAGGAGGAGCGGTAAGAATGCCATAATAGCAGAGGTAAAGTTTGCATCCCCAAGCATGGGTAGGATAAGGGATTACACTAGCCCTCAGACCATCGCTAGGGATATGGTTGATGCTGGTGCCATAGCATTATCTGTTCTAACACAACCAAACTACTTCAATGGCTCTATAGAGTACCTTATGAACGTAAGGGTTGCTGTAGATGTTCCACTGCTCATGAAGGATATAATTGTGAGTAGAGAGCAGGTAGATGCTGCGTATAGAGCAGGAGCAGATTGCATACTACTCATCTCCTCCATATATGCTGAAGGGCTTGCAGATGATACCCTTGAGCATATGATAGATAGGGCTCATGCTTATGGGTTAGAGGTTATCCTAGAGGTGCATGATGAGGATGAGTTTGCTCAAGCTTTAAAGAGTGATGCTGATATGATAGGCATAAACAACAGAGATCTAAAGAGCATGGATGTTGATGTAAGCAATACAGCAAGGGTGCTAGCCAAGTATAAGGATGATAATGATGAGGCTACCACTAATAAGCCTATAATAAGTGAGAGTGGGATAAGTAGTGTAGAGCATATAAGGTACCTTAAGCAGTACAAGGTTGATGCATTCCTGATAGGCACATCTATAATGGCTAGTGATAACATTAAAAGCAAGGTAAGGGAACTTGTTATGGCATGAGGCTCAAGCACTACCCAATCGATGGCAAGTTTGGTAGGTTTGGAGGCAGGTATGTACCAGAGACGCTCATACCTGCACTTGAGGAACTGGAGAGGGCATACATTGATGCTAGGGATGATAAGGACTTTAAGAAGGACCTTGAGTATCATCTCAAGCACTACGCTGGTAGACCAACCCAACTATACCATGCAAAGAACCTAAGTGATGCAGTAGGAGGAGGGGCAGAGATATACTTGAAGAGGGAGGATCTCTTGCATGGTGGAGCACATAAGATAAACAATACCATAGGGCAAGCATTACTAGCAAAGCGAATGGGCAAGGAGCGTGTGATTGCTGAGACTGGGGCGGGGCAGCATGGTGTTGCAACTGCGATGGCTTGTGCTGCTCTAGGGCTGAGGTGTGAGATATACATGGGTGCAAAGGATGCTGAGAGGCAGAGGCTCAATGTATTCAGGATGGAGTTGCTAGGTGCAAAGGTTAACAGGGTCTATTCAGGCTCTCAGACACTTAAGGATGCTATCAATGAAGCGTTAAGGGATTGGATAACAAATGTGAGGAGCACTTACTACCTGCTAGGCTCTGTAGTTGGTCCCCATCCATATCCAATGATGGTTAGGGACTTTCAGAGCGTTATAGGCAGAGAGATAAGGAAGCAGTGTATAAGCATGATTGGAGGCATGCCAGATGCCATAGTTGCATGTGTTGGTGGGGGTAGCAATGCCATGGGCACATTCTATGAGTTCCTTGATAGCAAGGTTGACCTCTACGGTGTTGAGGCTGGTGGCCATGGTCTGGCTAGCAAGGAGCATTCAGCAACACTCTGTGCTGGTTCTGAAGGTGTACTGCATGGGATGCTAACCTATCTACTCCAAGATGAGGATGGGCAGATAATGGATACGCATAGCATAGCAGCAGGTCTAGATTATCCAGGTGTTGGGCCAGAGCATGCATTCCTTAAGAGCATAGAGAGGGTCAAGTATGTTAGCGTTACAGATGATGATGCTGTAGATGCGTTCATGAGACTTGCTAAATATGAAGGGATAATACCAGCATTAGAATCAGCACATGCAATTGCATATGCTATGAGGATAGCAAGAGAGTATGGTAATGATGCAAGCATAATCATTACAGTGTCTGGAAGAGGGGATAAGGATGTTGAGGTTGTCAAGCGCTATCTAGAGGAGAGGGCAGCGAGCCATGAGCAGTAATAGTAATAGTAGCAGCAATAGTAGCAATAGTAGCAGAGGAGGTAGTAACAGCAGTAGTAGCAGTAGGAAGGAGAACCCAATAGATGTAAGGCTTAGGGAGGTTATGGGAAGAGGAGAATATGCCCTGATAGGGTACATGGTTGCAGGGTATCCAGATGAGCATACATGCTTAGATGTTGCACTTGCAATGATCGATGGGGGTGTTGATATACTTGAGATAGGTATACCATTCTCAGATCCAATAGCAGATGGACCTACGATACAGAGAGCATCATACATAGCATTAAGCAATGGTATAACCCCACGTAAGGCATTAGATATTGCAAGGAGGATCAAGGATGCATCTGATACACCTCTAGTTGCCATGACATACTACAACATAGTCTACAGGCTAGGGGTTGAGAGGTTCATACCCATGGCAAGAGAGCATGGAATAGATGGGCTTATAGTACCAGATCTAACCTATGAGGAGGCTGATGATGTGATAAGGGTTGCTCACATGCATGGCATGGATCCCATCTTCCTTGTTGCGCCAAATACAAGTGATGAGAGGATTAATATGATAGCAAGTGTAAGCAAGGGCTTCCTCTACCTTGTATCTGTCTATGGCACTACTGGGGAGAGGGATAGGTTCTATGAGTACACAACCAATGCCATAAGGAGGGTTAAGGGGTTGATGATGGGTAGAGTGCCTCTAGCAGTAGGCTTTGGGATAAGTAGGAAGGAGCATGTTAGGCTAATGATAGATGCTGGTGCAGATGCCATAGTAGTTGGGAGTGCGTTCATAAACATAATAGAGAAGCGGAGTGGTTGCAGCAATAGTAATAATAATAGTGGTGGTAGTAATGGTAGTAGTAATAAGGGTAGCATGCTTGAGGATGTTAGGCAACTTGCATATGAGTTGAAGCAAGCAACAAGATCATCATGTTAGATAAGCATCTACTGATATATTCTAACCTATCTCTACATGCATACTTCAATGTAACATCATCTCCTTTCCTTCCATACCATAATATGACCTTTACAAGTATTGAGCATACTTTACTTTACTTAACAAAAACGGTTAAAAATGGTTCTGGAATTTGAACCTTATGCTGGAGAGAGGGTATGCCAAAGAGGGTACAGATGATACTAGCGCTATGAGCACTAACAATAGTAACAATAACAAGGGTAAAGGCAGGAGCAAGTACATCTTTGTTACAGGTGGGGTCATGTCTGGTCTAGGCAAGGGTGTTGTTACAGCATCCATAGCAAAACTCCTCCAACTATGCAACCTGAACGTATCATGCATGAAGATAGACCCTTACCTGAACGTTGATGCTGGAACAATGAACCCAATGATACATGGCGAGGTATTTGTAACAGATGATGGAGGAGAGTGTGATATGGATATTGGGGCGTATGAGCGCTTCCTAGACATGAACCTAAGCAGGGAGCATAACATAACAACAGGCAAGGTATACTCCTCAGTTATAGAGAGGGAGAGGAAGGGTGAGTACCTTGGGCAGTGTGTACAGATAATACCCCATGTTACAGATGAGATCAAGGCAAGGATAAGGGGTTTAGCAGCAAAGCATAGCCTTGATGTACTTGTGGTTGAGTGTGGAGGTACGGTAGGGGATATAGAGAGTTTACCATTCCTTGAGGCTATGAGGCAGATTAGGCTTGAGGAGGGTTCAGAGAACGTGCTCTTTGTGCATGTCACACTTGCACCATTGCTTGATGTTGTTGGGGAAGTGAAGACAAAGCCAACACAGCATAGCGTGCAGGAGTTGAGGAGGATAGGGATACAGCCAGATATAATAGCGGTTAGGAGTAAGGTTATGCTAGATTCAAGTATAAAGAGCAAGATAGCCTTATTTGCAAATGTAAGCATGCATGATGTTGTATCCTGCCATGATGTTGACTCTATATATGAGGTGCCTGAAGTACTCCATCAACAAGGCATAGTTGAGAGGATCAAGGATAGGTTGAGGCTTAACATAGATGCTCATGGGTTCAGTTGGGGCTCATGGAGGCATGTCATTGACTCATACAGGAATCTCAATGATGAGGTAAGGATAGCCATGGTAGGCAAGTATGTAAAGTTGGCTGATAGTTATGTTAGCGTTAACCAAGCGTTAAGCCATGCTGGTGCAATGCTAGGCTATAAGGTAAAGATAGACCATATAGATGCTGAGTTGTTCGAGCAGGATAGCAAGAGTATAAGCATGCTTGATGGTTACTCTGGCATCCTTGTACCTGGAGGGTTTGGGAAGAGGGGGAGTGAAGGCATAATAAGAACTGCAGATTATGCAAGGCTTAAGGATATACCTTACCTTGGCATATGCTTCGGCTTCCAACTTGCTATAGTTGCATTTGCAAGGAGTGTATGCATGCTGGATGGTGCAAACTCTACAGAGTTGGATGAAGATGCAAGGCATCCAGTAGTCCATCTCCTTCCAGAGCAGAGGGATGTTGTTAACCTTGGGGGTACTATGAGGCTAGGACTGCATGAGATAGAGGTTAAGGATGGTACCTTAGCATACAGGATATACAAGAGCAATAAGATATGGAAGAGGCATAGGCATAGGTACGAACTCAACATAGAGTACAAGGATATGCTTGAGAAGCATGGCATGGTCTTCTCTGGCTGGAGTGATGATGCAAGGAGGATGGAGATGCTAGAGTTGCCAGATAAGAGGTTCTACTTTGCTGTTCAGTACCATGCAGAGTTCACAAGTAGACCAGGGAGAGCGGAGGAGGCATTCCTAGCATTCGTTGATGCTGCTGTAAAGTATAAGAGAGGAGATCAGCCTGATAGTGTATCCAAGCCTAAACAGAGGGTGAGAGTAAGAAAGAGCAAGAAGTAAGTAAGATTAGATAGAGAAGAGAATAAGAGAGAAGATGAAGAAGAAGAAGAGAGGGAGAGGAGAGAAGAGGAGAAGAGAGAGAAGGAAAAATAATAGTAGTGGTTTCTACCTTTTACTAATCCTACCTCTCCTGTATAA
>BEHG01000063.1 GCA_002898655.1 archaeon HR04 | reverse complement strand
TTACTATTACTACTCCTACCCCTCCTCCTACTGCTAATGCTACTATCACTACCTTCCTGCCTACCCAATATCTTGTTGATAACATTACCCTCATCATCTACAGATTGACTATCGTAATGCTGGAGATCATTGATGATGCTTATATCCTCAAGCAGTAGTATGTTGTACTCGCATACATCGTATGCTAGATCCTTCGATCTAGCCCTACATCCTGTGAGTGCAAGAGGGTACTGCTTATACATCTTCACTATCTGCTCTAGCATACAGGTAAGTAAGTATGCTATCTTGCATAAAGGATTTTCTTACCATCCTTAGGATAGTTTTAAATTGCACACTTCTATAATGGATTGTGGTGCTCCGGTGGTGTAGCCCGGTTAAGCATAGCGGCCTCTCGAGCCGCTGATCGCGGGTTCAAATCATGCATGGTGTAGATCGTGTAGGCATGGGGGAGTCCCGCCCGGAGCACTAACTAACTACACCTAAAATAAAATAAAATGGGATGATGATGCTATATGCTACCAGATAGTAGTGCACTAGCCCTGCAGTCATTACCCTCAACAACCTTAACCGTTATGCCTGGCAATGTAATCCTCTCAAGGTTTATTCTACCCTGAAAGTGAGCAACAGTTAAGCCATTGCTAACATCTGTACTCATGCTACCTATTGCAACAGTTGATGCACCATCATCAATGCATGCTGTCATGTTACTAACCTCAGACTCTATGAGCAGGTTTATGTTTGCTCTCAGCATCAGCCTTCCCTTATCCCCATCATCATGCTTAATAGCAGTTATATTCGCAACACCAAACCCAGATACCTGCTCTACATCAGATACCAATGCTATCCTAACTATGCTTAGCATGAAGGATCTATCATGTGCCTTTATAACCTTATCTAGAGCATTGATAACATCACTCTTGCCCTTAGCCTCTGCATCCTTCTTTACCTCCTTAGCCCTATCCTTCATATCCTCCATCCTTATAGTGTTGGGATCTATGCTCAATGCATTAAGCCTAGATGCTACCCCATCAACTATAGCATCCCTCTCAGTTGCATTGACTACAAACTCATAATCAAAACTAACGAATGTGTTTGAAGGTGTAACCTTTGCCTTAACCTCAAGCTTCTCCTTCCTATCCTCTTCATGCTCCTCATGCTCAGCCTTGAGTATGCCTGCTATTGTATCTCTATCAAGCCTTATCCTCTCATTCAGTTCCCTTGCTATAGCATCCCTATCCTTTGCATCTGTTACAAACCTGATATCAACATGCACATGGGTTGAGTTGCTCCCTACATGAGCCTCGATCTCAACCTTACTGCTGCTACCATCCTTACTGCTATCACCTCTATCCTTATCTGCTATGGCTGGTATGGTTACTGCTGTAACCATTACTGCTATTAATATAGCCAGTATGGTTAACAGTACCATTGTTTTACCCTTCATTGGGTATGATTTAGGGAATATATATTTAAGCATTTTATCATGCCATGTAGATTGTTAAGATAACATTTATGCTATAGTTTGTTCTAATTACCTCATGAATGCTAAATTACATTATTAGCCTAGTCTCGTATAAAGAGGAATAAGGTATTTTGGAGGATAATATACTACAGCACTGATGCATAACTTGCTTATCATAAATATACCTTGAAGGTTGTCATATGAATGTTAGGCAATGAATGGTATGGTAGTAGTGGTAGTAGTGGTAGTACCATGCTCTTAAGAACATTCTTAATTAAGGAGCATAGAGGAAGTATAGAAGGCTTATTATTGCTTGTAGTAGATGAGACAAAATAAACCCAAACAAACCCAAAAAGCTTAATGGTTATTGTTTATGTATTATGTTATAGATGTAGATACAAAAGAGATACTTGCTGTTATCATATACAAGCTCATTGGATGTAGAATAGAATAGAACTATTCCTAAAGATACTTATACTGTGAGAATAAGCTATTGATACAAGTTAGTAGATAAAGGCATGGTAGTATGTAGATGCATTAAGTTTAGGCTTAGAGTAAGCAGATAACTAAGTAGAGGGAAGAGGAATTGAATAGTATAGAATCCTGCTTTGCAAGGCTAAAGAGGCTTAAATTAAAGCATTCTATAATAATAACTTCCCATTAAGATCATCTATCTATAAGAGTTCCTAACAGTAATAAGATTATATATTGATGATATTAAGAGGATCTTGATTGCTGATTTATGGTTGATAAGCAAGTGAGTAGATGCATTTAGAAGCTGTTGCTAGATAGTATTGATCGCTATTTGATCTTTAACTGCTTAACCTATCTACTACTACCTACTGCAAGATGTTATGTTAGCAGCCCATTTATTAGCATAGCATTATTATTATTATCCTCTTCCCTATATTGCCATTCTAATTAGATTAGTAATTATGTTATCAGTATTATCTTGACAATCCCTGCTATGTAGCCTAAACCCTTTATATGGTGGTTACAGCAATCCATGCATGCTTGAAAGAAGGGTCAAGGATCTAAGCATAGGTGATGGCTCAGATGCATGCTCTATAATTGCACAGATGCTTGATGCTGGAGGGTTCATGGCAAGGAACCTTGCAATAGCAGCAAGGATACTTGAGGATATGCTCAAGGATTATCGATGCTTTAGATTCCTATCGTTTGTAGGTGCACCAATATCAACTGGGCTTAGAGGTGTTGTAAGGGATATGCTTAAGGAGAGGATGTTTGATGCTGTTATAACAACATGTGGTGCCCTAGACCATGATATAGCAAGGAGTAGTGGTGCAGATTACTATGCTGGGGACTTTGGTATGGATGATGCAATGCTTGCTGATGAGAAGATACATAGGCTAGGGAATGTACTTATCCCATTGGCAAACTATGGTCCATTGATAGAGAGGAAGGTTCAAGCAGTGCTGGAGGAGGTTTATGCTGATGGTACAAGGGAGTGCTCAAGTAGCGAGATATGCAAGGCAATAGGTATGAGGCTTGATGAGTCATCATTCCTGTATTGGGCTGCAAGGAACAGCATACCTGTATTTGTGCCTGGGATAATGGATGGTGCAGTTGGTACCCAGTTATGGCTATTTGCTCAGAGGCATAGAGACTTTAGGCTAAACCTCTTCAAGGATGCTGATATGCTTGCTGAGGTAGCGTTTAGGGCAGAGCGTACAGGTGCGCTCATGCTTGGAGGAGGTATTGCCAAACATCACACGCTATGGTGGAACCAGTTCAGGGGAGGGCTTGAGTATGCTGTGTATATAACAACTGCTGTTGAGTACGATGGAAGCTTGAGCGGTGCTCTAGTAAGAGAAGCGATATCATGGGGTAAGGTTAAGCAGGATGCAAAGCAGGTTACTGTGTATGGAGAGGCTACACTACTCCTACCATTCCTATACACATGTATGCTAAGAGCATGGAAGGGTAGGAAGGGAGGAGAGGAGATGATAGGATAGGGGAGGATAGGGAATGATAGGGGAGGAGAGAGGAAGGAAGGGATGGTAGGGAAGGAGGATGTAGATGAGTATAATCAATGGATGAATGCATAAGAAAGAGTACGTGTATGGGAGGAAGAGGTTGAAAGAAGGGAAGTAAGGAAGGGAGTAGAAGAGAAGGGAGGAGATGATGCTTAACTATTTTTGCTTACTTTCTACTATACTCTCCTTAACTAACTTTATAGCATCCTCCAAGGACTGCTGTCTTGTATCATTATTGCTACACACATTAAACTCAGAATATAGTATGCTTATTATCTCAGATACTAGCATCTTTGCACCTTCCTTGAAGAGTAAGAAGAGCCCATCCTCAACCTTCTTTGGATTGCTGCATATATTGTGTATATCAATACCCATCCTATCAAGATAGAAGTTTATGACCCTTAGTGTATTATCCCCAAGCACATCGCTAAGATGCTTTATAACTATAGCATTTATCCTCTTCTCAACATCTTCACCATCATCAATGCACCTACCTCTATCATTACTATTGGTGCTTACCTCTGCTCCCCTTCCCAACCCATCATCACTATCCTTCTCATCCTTTACCCTTCTTCTTTCGCCTTCATCTTCTACCCTCCTCATACCATATTTGGTCTTCTCAACATCTTCCATCATGCCCATATAGTTACACCATCCTTAACAGCAAGTATGAAGGGTACCCTCTCTCCATATCCAAGAGTATAGTATATGTGCCTAGACTAGGCTTTACTGCATGCATTAGATGCACACCATCCTTACTCCATAGCCTTAGATGCACATCGGATATGCTCTTAACATATGGTATGTTGTTCGATCCCATCCTCTCAACTATAACTGTTACATCACCATTATCCTTGGTATGGGTTAGTAGCATATTCTCGTACATCTTGCTATTGTTAGCATGTATGTGATCTAGGATTAGGAGTATAGCATTACTATAAATATCATTAACAATAGCACTGCCTTCACTACCACCACTACTACTGCTACCTCTACTACTACTCCTCTTCTCTTTGTAATCTAACCTCTTAAACTCCTCATACTTCTCCAGCATGAGGTTCATGTAGTTCAACTCATTAACATTAACTATAGAGGGTAGGGAATTGTGCATATTGCTATTGATCTTAGTAGCACTAACCTTGCTATTCAGCCATTGCTCATACATCCTTGCTACATCTATCTTACTTGAGGAGAAGATTGTTAGATTGTTAACCTTTGTACAGAAAGGAAGTATCATGCTCATCATACTACTTAACGGGGCATCTAGCATATCTAATATAACTCTACCATCGTTCATCAAGAAGTTCATTATCATGCGTGTTAGTATAGCATTCAAGAATGTTATATCAAATCCAGGATCAACCTCTAGGAGTAGGGTGCTACCATATCTCAGCCCTCCATGGAGCATATAATCCATATCCCTGCTCCCTGTTGATACGAAGCCATCTCTAGCATCCAGATTGAATAACTTGCTGCTCTTACCACCATAATTATCATTATCATCATTATCATCATCAGCAGCATAATCAGCACCATAATGATGCTTATGCTCTTTACACATACAGTATGTACAGTTATTCTGCATAGGGACCAATATGAACCTAGAGTCTAACAGTGTATATGCATAGTTGTTGTTGTAGAGTGCAACTCCTCTCATCTTATCTATATGCATTGATCTTATGCTTACACTACCACCACCAACATCATCATACTCTCTAATGTTCAATGTTACTATCCCATCAACGAGGTATGATAGTGTGTTCGTCTCTGGCTCCTCACTAACAAATAGCAAGAAGCCATCGTTTGTATCTGCAACTGTTATCATCGTCTTCTCCATCTTCATCCTATCCTCATGCTTGATCTCCTTTGCTAGTGCATCCCAACTATCAAGGACTACAAAGGCTTTCTTCTTGTTGATCAGTGTATCTATAACCAACTCTACAGTACCTGTAGCACTACCAAGCCTAAGGTCTATGACAGAGTCCTTCTCTATCTTATCGTATGAGAGTACTGACTCATCCTTCAGGTAGCCTATGATCCAGGGGAAGTAACGCTGTAGCCTTGCAAGAGATACCCTGGTTGAGATGTAGAAGCACTTGTACCTATCATGCATGAGTTGCATCAACTCAAGTGCTAGAGTGGTCTTCCCTGTACCAGGGAGCCCTCTTATGAGCATGGATGTTGGCTCCATGTTGAGGAAGTCTCTAAATACATGCCTCAACTCAGTCTCTGCCATATGTAAAGCATTACTACTGCTGTTACTGCTGCTACTACTGTTATTATTATTATTATTGCTGTTGTTATGCTCACTGTTAGTGCTAAACCTCTTGCTCTTATCCCTATCCTCCTTACTCTGCATAACTATCAGTTGTAATCATAAGATAAATGGTTGTGTAATTTCTCATACTAACTTACATCAGATGGATGATGTATATACTCATTAACAGCATGTATATATATATAAAGTAGTATTAAATGCAATAGATTAATCATGGTTATAGAACTTGTTGCAGGGGCTATAAACTGGGATACAACTGTATTCGTTGATAACTTCCCAAATGCTGGTGAGGAGGTTAAGGCAAGGAAGGTTATAAGTGTGCCAGGGGGCAAGGGTGCAAATACGGCAGTTGCATCTGCAAGGGTACTTGGCAAGAAGAGCGTTGGGCTTATAGGTGCGTTAGGGGATGATAGGATAGGAGAGGAGCAGGTAAGGATACTTGAGGATGAGGGTGTAGACACATCATACATAAAGAGGTTTAACCACCCTTCAGGGCAAGCATACATACTTGTTAATGGCAAGGGAGAGAATATGATACTAACCTACAAGGCTGTAAACGATATGCTCAAGCCAGAGATGATGGATGAGAATATGCTCAAGGCAATAGATGAGGCAAGTGCAGTAGTTGTTATAGATCCTCCATTGGAGTTTGCTTTAAGCCTTATAGAGCGTGCTAGAGAAGGGGATGGTAAGAAGAAGAGGAAGAGGATTGTATGGGCACCAGCACTCCTCACTAGATTTGGTCTTGATATGCTTAAGGATGGTATAAGCAAGGTAGACTACCTTGTTATGAATGAGTCTGAGTGCTTGTTGTTATCTAATGCAGATGATGTGATGCAGGGGTTCAAGACACTTGCAGGGTTGAGTAAGAGGATGATACTAACTAGGGGCTCTGAGGGCTGTCTATTCCATTGGGGTGATAAGATTGCACAGATACCAAGCATAGACTTGAACTCCATAGGGTTGCATGCTGTAAGCAGTGTTGGTGCTGGAGATGCCTTCCTTGGTGTATTCACAGCATTACTGCTCAAGGGTTATGGTGAGTTAGAGGCGCTCTTCATGGCAAACCTTGCAGCTGCGATCAAGGTCTCTAGGGAGGAGACAAGGGCAAGTCCATACTATGATGAGTTGCTAAG
The DNA here is from genome assembly GCA_002898655.1 of archaeon HR04. Lineage (GTDB taxonomy): Archaea > Thermoproteota > Nitrososphaeria > Nitrososphaerales > Nitrosocaldaceae > Nitrosocaldus. The sequence continues at coordinate 537 of BEHG01000063.1, read as the reverse complement.
GTACATGAGGGATGAGAGGGTTGAGAGGTTCTTAACTGGCATAAAGGTTGTGTAGAAGAACAATAATTATGCTGCTGCTTCTACTTCTACTACTGCTACTTCTATTGTTACTGCTACTTCTGTTCAACAGCAAGACCATCTATTATGAACTCTACTAGCCTCTTTGCATCAACATCATAGCATATACTGATATTCCCATCATCTCTATACTCTGTTATGCACATACCCTTCATCTTCCCAATGGTCTCTACCCTAACCCTTGCCCTCCTCATTCTGAAGATCTCAGGTTCTACTAGTGCTACAAGAGCAAATACATCGTGGAGGTTAAAGTATGAGTACTTTGATACAGGGTTCTTGAGTATCCTTGCTGCAAGGGTAGAAGCACTGCTCCCTATGGAGTCTATCCTCTTAAGCATTCGATCATCAACTACACAATCTCTGCGTGATGTTAACTCAAGCCCACATGCAACTATACTAAGATCAGAGCCCATAACCTTATCTGCTGCTACAGCATCGGTGTAGAAGTTGAACTCTGCA
>BEHG01000062.1 GCA_002898655.1 archaeon HR04 | reverse complement strand
GAAGAGCGAGGTTGTGCATGTTGGTGTTGTGCAGAAGCAGACAGATGCTGGAGAACTAACAAGGTTCAGTGCAATAGTTGCATGTGGTGATGAGCATGGCTGGTTTGGTATAGGGAGGGGAAAGGCAGCACAGATGAGGCTTGCAATAGACAAGGCAACTAGGGATGCAATGCTCAACATCATCCCAGTAAAACTTGGATGTGGGAGCTGGGAGTGTAGATGCAATGTACAGCATTCAGTACCATTCAAGGTAGTGGGCAAGGGAGGGAGCGTCAAGATAGAGATCATCCCTGGACCTAGAGGTCTTGGGCTTGTAGCAGGAGCAAATGTAACGATGATGCTTAGACTAGCAGGGATAAGGGATGCATGGACAAGGACCTTTGGCTCCACAAGTACCATGTCCTCTACAGCCTTGGCAGTGTACAATGCATTGAGGAATACGTATAGCATAGGTTGAGATGGGGAGGGAGGAGGTGAAGCATAGATATGGCTTACCTTGTTATAAGGCTGAGAGGTACAGTAAATGTACCATACTGGGCAAGGCATACACTAGCACTACTCAACCTTAGGAGAAGGTTCAACGCAACAATAGTGCCTGAGCAAGAGCCTTACCTAGGAATGCTTAGGAAGGTCAAGGATCATGTAGCATGGTGCAAGGTTGATGCTGGGTTTGTAAAGCAGTTGCTGGAGAAGAGGGGAAGGGGAAGGTATGAAGATATAAACAGACTTGGGTTCTCAAGTATAGATGAGCTTGCAGATGCTCTTGCAAGTGATAAGGTTGTACTATCAAAACTTAATGTTAAGCCTTGGTTTGCACTAGCCCCTCCTAAAGGAGGTTTCAAGAAGAGTAGCAAGCATATGTATAGTGATGGTGGTATATTAGGAGAGAATAAGGAGTTGCTAGAACTTGCCAGTAGGATGATATAACAACAATTATTAATTATCTTGATGAGTATATGATATAGACTATTGTGGTTAATGATAGATACAATAATTCTTGTTACAGTATCCCATCCAATACATCGGTTGCAGTAACTATCAACCTTATCCCTAACGTTGATGCTTATCTATAAAGTGTATCCTTCAAAGGTTCTATATCATAAAGTAAGTCCATCTGTATGTTGTAAGTACTTAATCAGGGATTAACCATCTACCAAGAAAATCCTTGTATTACAGTAGATTGTATGCTATGCTATTGTTAGGATATGCTTCATCTCATCTAGTATAGTTGCCTAGCCAGAAGCACTTATCATATACAGCATCATCCTTTTATACACGCATCAACTACTGCTCCTATGCTGGTACCTGCAACAACATAAGCACTATGTTACCTTTAGCCAACGCTTTATATACACGGCATATATGAAGGGACCTCTACGTTGTAAAGCACCTACTCTGGCTGATCATTCATCAACTGTAGCATCACCATCCCATTATTATCCCTTGTAGAGGTTCAGCAAGGCTTAATTAACGCCTCCTCATCTGGTAATGTGTGGCAACTAGGCTTAGAAAGGTTAGGAGGTTGAGAGGCTCAAGGACCCATGGATGGGGGCAGATAGGTCAGCATAGGGATACAGGGAAGAAGGGTTATAGGAGGGTTGGATTGCATAAGCATAAGTGGACCCAGGCTGTGCTCATGGAAGGCAAGTACTTCGGCAAGCATGGGTTCCATAACCCAACCAGTAGGAGCATAGAGCGCTGGGTGAATGTTGGTAGCCTAGATGATCTCTTCCTCAAGTATGGTAAGGTTGATGGTGGTAATAATGGTAAGAAGGTTATAGATCTAAACTCATTAGGCTATGATAAGTTACTTGGCTCTGGTAATGTTAAGGGTGCTTACAGTGTTATTGTCAAAGCATGTACAGAATCAGCAAGGAACAAGGTTATAGGTGCTGGTGGTGAGATCATCCTATGCTGAAACCTCCTGGTATAAGCTTTAGGAGTATAGTTGACAAGGCTGCAGTATATCTGCCCCAGATACCAAAACCAAAGAAGAAGTTAACCCTTACCCAGAAGTTCGTATGGAGTGGATTAGCATTGCTAGTCTACCTTGTCATGGGGCAGATCCCTCTCTACGGTGCGCCAACAAGCCCATTCGATCCATTCGCTGCATTCAGGGTTATCTTCGCATCACAACAAGGTACGTTGATAGAACTTGGTATAGGACCTATAGTCACTGCTGGATTGCTGATGCAGTTACTCAAAGGTGCAGAGATATTCAAGCTAGACTTCAAGAACCCTGAGGATAGAGCACTCTTCACCTCAGCAACAAAGCTTGTTACAATAATAGTGATAATAGTTGAGGGAGCAATATACGGCTCTATGGTGTACAAGATGCCTCAGGATGTTACCATGATAATAATAGGGCAATTGATAGGTGCAAGTCTTATAGTTATGTTCCTTGATGAGATGGTGCAGAAGGGCTGGGGTCTAGGAAGTGGGATAAGCCTCTTCATAATGGCTGGGGTAGCACAGAGTGTGCTCTGGCACATGTTCAGTCCTGTAACTGCACAAGACGGCTTACCATTCGGTGTATTCCCCATGCTCATACAGATGGCTTCTAGTGGTAACTTTGATATCATACATGCATTATTCAGGTTTGGACAGTTACCAAACATCATAGGATTAGTTGTAACTATAGCGATAATAGCACTCCTCCTCTTCACGCAGGGTATGAAGATTGAGATACCAATAGTCTCTAGCAGGTTTAGAGGGTTCACAGCCTCATACCCTATAAAGTTCATGTATGTATCAAACGTTCCAGTCATACTTGCATCTGCACTTATCGCTAACCTTGTATTCATGGCCCAACTCTTCTGGGCAAACTACAACCCATTGAATAGTAGAGAGGAGTTCAACTGGATAGCCATGTTTGATCCAAATAATCCTACAACCCCAATAGGAGGCATAGTCAAGTTCCTCATCCCAACAAGGGGTATAGAGACTGCAATGTCTGAGCCATTGCATGCCATTGCTTACGTTCTAATACTTACAGGTATAGTTGTACTATTCGGTAGATTATGGATAGAGTTGGGAGGGTTATCGCCAAAGGCAGCAGCAAGCAGCCTCATAGATGCAGATGTTCAGGTCCCAGGGTTCAGGAGAGTAGAGTCATCTATAGAGATGCTATTGAAGCGTTACATACCATCAGTAACGCTCATGAGCTCGCTCTTCCTAGGCTTCCTTGCTGGGGGTAGTGATGTGCTAGGCGCATTCGGTACTGGTACAGGGCTACTGCTTATGGTCGATATACTGATCAACTACTACAACCTGTTGCTGAGGGAGCAGATTGATGTTTACATGCCAAGGTTGAGTGCGCTCCTTGGAAGGAAGTAGCATAATAAATAACAAACGTGCAATAGTGGTAGGTATACCAGGAGTTGGGAAGACAACAGTGATAACTAGGGCTGTGGAGATGCTTAATACTCAGGGTTTAAATGCTAGACTCGTTGTGTTTGGTACAGTGATGTTTGAAGAGGCTATGAAGATGGGCGTAAAGCATAGAGATGAGATGCGTAGGTTAAGCGTTGAGGAGCAACGAAGGTTACAGGAGAATGCTGCAGTGAAGATAGCAAAGATGAAGGATGATGTTATAATAATAGATACACATCTCTTCATAAGCACCAAGGAGGGTTACTATCCTGGACTACCATTGCACCTTCTTAACCTACTCAAGCCAACCAACCTTATACTGGTTGCTGCGGAGCCTAGGGAGATACTGAGTAGGAGGATGAACGATAAGAGTAGACAGAGGGACCTTGTTGATGAGGTTGAGATAGCACATGAGTTGGAGATAGCAAGGATAATGCTTGCATCATGCTCAATACTAACTGGGGCACCATTCGCAATAGTCATGAATAGAGAAGGCAGGGTTGATGAAGCATCACATGAGTTGGCAAGTCTACTTACTGATAGGAGGGCTAGATGACAACATGATTGGGTTAATAGATGTAATATCTGCTTCTCTTCTTCTACTGCATCCATTATCATCTCAATTATCATTACCATCCATACTACCATTACAGTTTGCACCTCAAGCATCTGCCCACCCATACATAACTAATATGCTGAGTGCTTCCATCCTAGTAAGTGTGATAGCAATAGCATTACAGTTCTTCTATGCACTGCTCAGGCTCAAGATGACAGATATGCAGAAGTTGAGGAGGATGATGAAGGAGGTGAATGATTGGAGGAGGGAGTACATGGATGCTATAAGGAAGCAGGATAAGGACAGGATAGAGAAGTTGAGGGGTAAGCAGGAGTACATTAATAGACTTAACATGGAGGTTATGCAGATGAACTTCAGACCAATGATGGTCTTCATGATACCCATGCTCATAATATGGTGGGCTGTACTCCCTCAAGTATTTGGGCATACAGTTGCCATATCTCCAATCTCACTCAACATAGTTGGAGATCTACTACCAATAACATGCACAAAAGGTATGATAGTCAAGGATGTTAACAGTATAAGTGAGGAGATAGGCAAGCATGCAGAGGCTATACAGAACCCTGTGATAAGGGATCAGGTAACCTCACTTGCAAAGGAGGCTAGGGAGTTGGTTGATGCAGGGCAGTATATAACTGCTAGAGATAGGATACTTACAGCATACAGCATACTTAATGCAAACCTAGAGAAGAAGGTTCAGGAGAGGGTACCATCATGTATGGCAGAGAATGAGGTACTGCTCTGGGCATGGTATGCAATAGCATCCATAGCGTTCTCTGGCATAGTGATGAAGATAACTAGGACAGAGATGAGCATCAACTAACTAATCATAATAGGATGAGATAGATAGGTAGGCAGTAAGCAAGTAAGCAAGCAAGTAAGAAGAGTAAGCAAGTAAGAAGAGTAAATTAGATATGGCTCAAACACCAGTTCAGGGTATGGGGGAGAGGCTATCCATAGTGGTATCTGGCCTACCTGCTGTAGGCAAGACCACAGTAGCAAGGGCGATAGCAGATAGGTTCAACCTACTATACTACTCTGGAGGGGATATACTGAAGGAGTTGGCAATAGCAAGGGGTTACATGCACTCTGGAAGCGATTGGTGGGATAAGGAGCATGGTATAATGTTCCTTGAGGAGAGGGAATCTAATCCAGAGTTCGATAAGCATGTTGATGATTACCTCATCGCACTGGTTAAGAGAGGAGGTGTTGTGGTTACAAGTTACACACTACCATGGCTCATAGATGGTGAAGCAATCAAGATACTCCTCAAGGGCTCTAGGGAGAAGAGGGCAGAGAGGATGGCTGCTAGAGATTCCATACCATATGAGGAGGCTCTAAGGATAGTAACTATAAGGGATGAGAGGAACAAGAGCCTTTACAAGAGACTTTACAACATAGATCTATGCAAGGATATAGATGTGTTTGACTTTGTTATAAACACTGATCATCTCAAGGCAGAGAGCGTTATAGATATAGCATGTAATATAGTAGAGCATCTAATCTACTAATAAGGGTAAAGGCATATGATATGCAATAGCAAGTTACCTCAACTCAACGATCTGCTTAGCATAGATGATGATGTTACAGATGAGCATTATGGCTATAATCCATTCTCTAGACCTATAGATGTACTGCTAGACTATGGTCTAATAGCACTTGACAAGCCAGCAGGACCAACAAGCCATGAGGTAGTTGCATGGGTTAAGAGGATCCTTGCAGTAGAGAATGCAGGGCATAGTGGTACACTCGACCCTCCAACTACAGGACTACTTCCTATAGGGCTTGGAGAGGCAACCAAGGCACTAACGGTACTGCTCCTTGGACCCAAGGAGTACTATGCCATAGCAAGACTACATGCAGTAGTGCCTAGCAAGATGCTCCATGATGTAGTAAGCATGTTCATAGGCGATATATACCAGAGGCCCCCTCAGAGGTCATCTGTGAAGAGGGAGGTTAGGGTAAGGAGGATATATGAGTTGGAGGTGCTTGAGGAGCATGGTAGGTTACTCCTGCTCAGGGTGCTATGCCAAGCAGGAACATATGTTAGGAAGTTGATATACGATATAGGAGAGGTATTAGGCTATGGTGCAAGCATGGTAGAGTTGAGGAGGACAAGGGTTAGCATACTAGATGAGGATGATATGGTTAGGCTCCATGACCTCTACGATGCATACATGCTATGGAGGGAGAAGGGTGAGGAGGAGAAGTTAAGGAGTATCATAAAGCCCATAGAGTATGCTTTAATGCATGTGAAGGCTGTAGTGGTAAGGGATAGTGCTGTAGACTCTATATGCCATGGTGCACAGTTGGCAGTGCCAGGTGTTCTGAAGGTATCCAAGGATCTGCAGAAGGGTGATCTTGTTGGTATATACACCTTGAAGGGGGAACTTGTTGCACTTGCAGAGGCTATGATGTCTGCACATGAGATTGCTGAGGCTGATAAGGGCATAGCATTCACGCTCAAGCGTGTTATTATGAAACCAAACACGTATCCCAAGGCTTGGAAGAGTAAGAGCAGTAGTAGTAGTAATAGAGGTGAAGTGGTATGAGTTTGATGAAGAAAGAATTACTAGACAGACAGGATTCAAGGTTAGCCCTGCATCACATGCCTGTCTATAAGCTTTGTTAGTAGCGCAGCATGCTTCTCAGCATCCTTCTCATTCTCCTCCAGCAGCCTCTTGGCATCATCGTTCTTAACCATTGTAATATAGCCCTTGTATGCAACTATCATCTTTAGTTCATGCTCAAGAGCATCAAGCAGTACCTTTGTTTCATCACTCTTATCCTTGCTTATTGTAGTCTCCTTGAAGCAGGTGAAGTGCACAGCACCCTTTGAGTAGAATGTGAACAACTCGCTCCATGCTATCTGCCTTGAGCATATAGCACAACTCCACCTTGTAACCATAGTTGTACTTGCCATGATAGCTATTAAAACCGTTTGCTTACCAGCATACAAGGAATCATATTTATTTATGTGTAGAGGAAGATTGCACAGGTATACTAACTATGCAGGTGCCGGGGTACCCTAGTCTGGTAGGGGGCAGTTTGGGTAGCAGATGTAGCGATAGGATAGCAGTAGCAGTAGATAGCAACCAAGCCCATGCCTGGAGTAGTTAGGGTGAGCAAGTGGCATGTCTACAAATAGCCTGTGCCAGCAATGGCTCGTGGGTTCAAATCCCACCCCCGGCGTCTCCCTTTTATTATACTGTTATGTTATGGTGTTGGTGTTAATGTATGAATGTTAAATTCTCAAAGAAGGAGATCGAGTTTATAAATAAGCATGAGGTATGCAGGCTAGCAACGTGCTTCAATGGTAGACCCCATGTGGTACCAGTATGCTACATCTTCCTGAACAACAGCTTCTACATAGCAACAGACTACAACACAAGGAAGTTCAGGAATATATCAAGGAATAAGAATGTAGCATTAGTCATAGATGTTTATAAACCAAACAAGGCTGTCATGGTTGAG
>BEHG01000061.1 GCA_002898655.1 archaeon HR04 | reverse complement strand
TACCCAATACAAGAGATCGAAGGATATGATGAAGGCAATGAAGGGTAGGCAGATGATGGGCTTCCTTAAGAGGTTAGGCTTTGGGAAGGAGTAGGATAATAAGATAAGGTCTGCTCATTTAGTTTTGATTGGTTATTATATACTTCTTCGTTAAGTATCAACGTTATGTTGTTGCTATGCAATCGCTGCATAATGAGGCAGGGTCTGAATACAAGTAGTGGCATAGATGTGAGCGATGATGGATGCTATATATGCCATGGGCTCATGTCAAGGTTAAATGATCTGTTCATGCTTGTTGAGGATGCAGTTAAAGATTACGAGTTCAGATCATTTCTTATAGGTGCAACATTACCTCAGGATATGCTTGAGAGGGAGGATGAGATCAGAGCAAGGCTAAAGGTTAAAGGGATGGAGAGTATAAAGAGCAGTATAACAAGGGAGCTTGGCATGATGCTATCAATCAAGGGTTACAGGGTAGACTATGAGAGGCCAGATGTAGATATACATCTTGATCTTATAAGCATGAAGGTTAACGTTAAGGCAAGGCCAATATACCTACTTGCTAGATATAGGAAGAGCATAAGAGGATTGAAGCAGAAGGGTTATGATAACAGTATAGAGAGTATTGTTAGAGGTTGGGTAATCAGAGAGTTCAATGCTAGGGATGCAAGGTTCCTCTGGGTTGGGGGAGAGGATAAGGATAGCCTTGTTGATGGTGAGGGTAGACCATTCTTCATAAAGGTTGTGGATGCAAAAAGGAGGCATGGATATGCAGATAGGTTCAGTAGCAATGGTGTAGACGTTACCATAGTCAGGGAGGTTGATGGATTCCCAAGGCAGATCAGGTTCATGAGCAAGGTAAGGCTCTACATTGAATGCAATGATACCAGCACGATGAACAGGGTAAAAGCTATGGCCCCTGATTCAGGTATAGTGGTTAGATTCAAGGAGGATGGAAGATATGTAGCAAAGAGGATGCATGTTATGGATGCTAGGTACAGTGCTGAAGCAGATGTACTTGAGGTTGATATACTCATAGATGGTGGATTCATGGTGAAGAGGTTCGCTGATGGGCTTGATGTTGAGCCTAGCATGAAGGATCTATTTGGAAATGTTGAATTGAGGTACTTCGATGTGCTTGAGGTTAAGATGGTCACTACCTGATGGTTTGGTGGAATTAACATAGAAAAGGGTTTAAGTCAAGAAAAATTAATGATAAATAAGTGGCTTAGATCCACTGCTTTTGCCCTTGACTGAGGCAGGCGTGGAGGAATCGTTGGTTTCGCCATCGACTATGCGTTGAAAAGCTTATGAAGCTCATGCTCGTACTTATGGAATTAGCAGCTGCGGAACTTATTGGCTCTATATTAAAGGGATGATCACTGTTAATTTTGAAATACTCGATGAACTCTTCGCATTTTGACGGATTCGAAGTGGTTCTACACAAACTGTCAATTTGGATCTTCGGTTTTGCGCTCGGATTGTTAAAAGGTGATTAGAGCTAAATGTACTTAAATACAAGTGACTTAAATACCAACGATCTCTTTCCTTAAGCTTACCTGAAATTGCGTTATGATCCGTTGGACACCTTTGAGGACTTTATCTCTGTCCAGCTCGATCACGTGCCAATCTCCATCATTGTAAACCACATAAAGCCAGGAATTCGGGTTATGTATGAAATTCATCATTTCATTTTGAGTTAGTAAAATGAATCGCTCTTTTGGAAAGTTTCTACGCTTCACTTCGATGAGTCTACCATTGGATTCTAGATCATATCCTTCTCCCCTACGACGGACTTGTTTTGCGGTTCTACCCTTTTTTCGCTCATACTCAATCACTAAATCTAACACATCCTTCTCACGCATAACGGAACACTTTCTAGTTATCATCGCTAGTCTAGCTTAATAAACTTTCCTTAACCAAGATATACTTTTTAAGTTCCTCTAAGCCTCTCCCTAATTCTGGTTAGGTTTTGGGGGAGTCGTCGTATTTAGATTTTCAAACGTATTCTATCTGTGACTTTTGGCACAAGGTCAGAGCATCTATGTAATATGCATCTCCCATATCTTCCCTTATGCTTATCATAAAGAGAGGTTTTCCTTTATAGAATCCCTTTCTGGTCATCGGATAAAGAATCGTCTTCTTCAACCCTCCTGATGTAAGCACGTTTGTATTCTTCAGGCAGGAGCATGGCTATGTATCGATAGGTAAAGCCCGTTATTTACGAGATGCGCTTGATGATCTCATCCTGCTTAACACCTTTTCTCTTGAGCGCTTCGTCTATCCGGATCATTTTCCTCCTGCGTTCGTAAACCGGAATGCTCCTCCTGGCAACGTTGGCGATGAATCTAACTAAAACGCGATCTTCTTCCGTCTTGACTAAATCCAGCTTTTTCTTGGACCAATCGGTATCGGCTTTGAACCTATGGAACCGTCGATCACATCGCCATATGCATCAAGGAGCACTGGGTAAAGATAGCCGACTACTTGCTTCAAACGTTTGAAATCAAACTCTTCCCATACCGTTCATTTCCATACCATCATGCAGAAGATGAGGTTATAATTTTTATAATATCTATCTGATGCTCATTGCTATTTCATCATACTCAACCTCTTTATGCTCCTGTATTATACTTGCTCTTATCCTTACCCTTTGTACATCTTTCCCCTCTACTATAGCTTTGATGATCAGCGTACCATTACTCTTCTCTACTTCATCCTTGCTTATAAATAGTCTATACATGCTCACCTGTTTACCATTCACCTCTGTGAACCTTACCATGCCTTTAGCATCATACACATGCGTATTAACCTGCAGACCATCATACCTCATGGCATAGTTTATTCTTATCCTTATGCTGATGATGTTGTTATCTGTAACCTCCACACCTTCTATCCTTATCGCATCCATAGTATTCACCAACCCCAGCATATAATAAATATTCATTAGCCTATTCGTTCATAACATAGTAATCATAGCGCTTCTCAACATCCTTGTTCCTCCCATGAATAACCTGCTCAACCTCATGCTTAAGCATCCCATCAACAAACTCCTTGAGATCATCAAAGTTATCAAGTCCTCTAAACATATCAAGCATCTGTATATAAGCAAGCATGAACTCAGCAACCTTCCTCCTGTACTCTTCCCTACTTGGTCTCCTCTTCCTACTTAGCCTAAAGTAGCAGTTTGCATTAGGTACACCAAAGTTCTTTGCCAAACCTTCTATCATAAGTTCCAACTCAAAGTATCTATCATGCATTCCTTAGATTATGGTAGAAGGTACTATATTATATTTGATCTCATCTCAAATGTGATATGCTAGTTCATGCTAGTATGATAGGTTATCACTTCCTTATCCTAACATGCCATAGCCCTGTATCTACCTTTATAACAGCATACTCCAAACCTCTCCTCTCACACACCGTTGGTATAGAGTCCATAGCAGACTCCTCACTATCAGTTACAACCTCCAGAACCTCACCCTTGTTGATTGCACTTAAAGCCTTGACAGCCTCGAACGATGGGTATGGGCATGACATGCCTCTTGTATCTATCCTCTTCGCTATACTTGCATCTATTAGAGATCTACCCTCATTGGTCTTACTCAAGAGTACTTGCATGGTTAAACCTCATCTAGGATGATATATAAACTATACCTGCAGGCGTACTTAGTTATGTAACACAAGTTACATGGGGGTTTATATAGTAGTAGTAGTAATATATTGGTAATGAAGTCTAGACTGTACATAGGTGCGTTATTAACTATTGCAGTACTTGGAGCAGCACTCACAGCAGAGGTGTATGCACAGGGAGGCGGATCAACAATTAATGCAAAGGTTAGAGCAATACAGGATGATAAGGTACTTGGTACAGGTCCTGGAGAAGAAGGTGTAGTTGGGGCGAATATAGATTGTGTTGGAGGCGTTGATTCAACTACAGCAAACGACTTCCACTGCTTCCTTGTACCAGAGGGTATTGGGATAGGTACAATAAATTGGCCTAGTCTGATTGGTGGAGGATCACTTCCATCCGGGGTAAAGATGCTCTCTAGCACTACTCCAATGTCATGCGATGGACTGCCTGGAGGACTGGATACTAATAACACATGCTTCTCAGTAACATTTCCAGCATCTGACTTTACTGTAGGAGAGTGGCACTTCGTTGCTGTATTCACAGAGAATGGTAATGTTATAGATCTGGCAGGAATAGACTATAAAGTAAATTCATTCATGGTAATCCCAGAGTTATTCATAGGTAGCATAGGTCTAGCAGGCTCAATGTTAGGAACATTCTATCTGTATAGAAGAAGGAGTGTAAAGGAAGAGTAGTAGCAGTAGTAACATATTTTATTTTTAATCACACCATAATCAGCAGAAGCAGTAATAGTAGTACCATTCTAACTAACTAACTATACTTGTGTTTATCATCTCTGCATCACTTAAACTTATAACCTATGCTAAGCAATGATGCTTATGCTGCTATTCAACAGATGCCTTGTAGAACCAATACTTACAGGAAGGAAGGTTGAGACTAGGAGGGTGTGGAAGCGTTGTCTAGTGAAGCCAAACAGGGTATACACTGCTAGCACTGATTACAGCAGGGATGGTATATTTGCTCGCCTCTACATCAAGTATGTGAAGAGGCAGAGGTTGGGGGAGATGAGTGATGAGGATGCTATGTTGGAGGGTTTCTCCTCCCTAGAGGAGTTCAAGAATGTATGGATAGGATGTTATGGCATAGATTCATGGGATCCTATGCTCGAGGTCTATGTTATAGGCTTCAAGGTAGTTGATGTTGCTACTATTACTGCTGCTACTACTACTGCTACCCCATCCATCCTGAATGAACGTTGCTGTAGAGCAGAATCACCACACATCTCAATGCTATCGCTACCATCACAAGCATGATGGTAGTGGATCTCTGCTTACCTATGCCTAAACCAGCCAATCAATTACTATCTTTATGCTTGCTCTTACCATCTATCTCATTGGCTGCTACACTACACTTGTGAACATGGAAGTGCTCTATGCAGAAGTCCCTATTGCATTTATAACAGTGCCAATTACCAATGGTGAAGCATGTACTGCATACAGCAACTGGTTTATTGTAATCTAGATAACGTGGCTTACTCTTCATCCTTTACCTTTAACCTCACATAGAAGGGTTATCTCTGATAACCCTCTTACCTCTACTCATACCATCATCATTGCTCTCGTTACTCAACAGATCCTCTACCCATAACATATATTTAAGTATTAATGTGTAAACGTTAGTAACATGCAGAGAGAGGGGAAGATAATAGGAGAGATAACAGTTATAGGTCCAGACAGGAAGGGTATAGTTGCTAAAGTTACAAACTACATATTCGAGAACCAAGGCAATATAGAGAAGATAAGCCAGAATGTTGTGAGAGGATTGTTTGGGATGCAGTTGGAGGCATCATTCAATGGCATAGATAAGGATAGGTTCACAAGAGGGCTTAGAAGGTTATGCAGGAGCCTAGGAATGGATGTCAAGGTACACTTCGATGAGCCTGATAGGTTGAAGAACATGGCTATACTTGTAAGCAAGGAGCCTCACTGCCTTGAGGCTATACTCAAGGCTAGGGAGAAGGGGGAGTTGAGGGTCAACATACCCATCATAGTTGGTACAGAGAATACTCTAAAACCTATAGCAAGCAGGTACAGCATACCATTCTACCATGTTAACCATAAGGATCAGGCAAGTGCAGAGACTAGAATTCTCAAACTACTAGATAAATACAACATAGACCTTATAGTCCTTGCTAGATACATGCGTATATTAACACCAAACTTCGTATGGCGTTACCCCAACAGGATAATAAATATACACCCTTCTCTACTCCCTGCATTCCCTGGTGCATATGCCTACCTTCAGGCACATGAGAGGGGCACACAGATAATAGGATGTACAGCACACTTCGTTACTGAGGAGTTGGATGCTGGACCAATAATATGGCAGGAGGCGTTTAGGATAAGGAATGGCGAGAGCCTTGAGAGCATAAAGAGGAGAGGGCAGAGTTTAGAGGCTAAAGCACTACTCAAAGCAATCAAGCTGTACATAGAGGGCAGGTTAGAGGTGTACTGGGGCAAGGTCTACATCAAGAGTAGTAGGGGTATTAGCAAAAGCATTGATATTGATGATGCGAAGAGCGATAAGGATGATGTAAGCAATAACGCTTAAGATGGTTATCTGCTTTACTCATTAAGAGATGGTAACCTCAACCTTCCTCCCTTCTCCTCATCCTCTCCTTCCTCGCCCTCGCCCTCGCCCTTGCCTTTGCCCTTGCCTTTGCCCTTATCCCCAAACCATACTGTAACCTGCTGGAATGGTATCTCTATACCATTTGCATCTAGAGCCTCCTTTACTCTCTTCACAAGTTCACCTCTAACATTGAAGAACTCCTGTGTTGGAACCCAGCACCAGATATTTATGTTAACACTTGAACTCCCCAACTCCCAGACCATGATCCTAGGCTCTGGAAGTGCAAGTATCCTAGGATCCTCATCCACAATCCTCCTTATAACCTCAATAGCCTTGCTCATATCCTCCTTATATGCTATACCTACTGTAACCTCAACCCTCCTTGCAACGTTCCTCCCAAAGTTCCTTACCTGAGATGTGAATATCTTCTCATTTGGTATCCTAACATATACACCATCGAACCTCCTTAGCACTACTGAGAATGCTGTTATATCTGTAACAACACCAGCAACATTCATCTCAGCAACCTCTATAGCATCACCTATCCTGAATGCTCTATCTATCTGCATGAAGAGCCCAGAGAAGAGGTTTGCTACAGTTGATTGTACAGCAAACCCAATTATTATACCTGCTATACCTCCAGCAAGTAGAACACCTGTCAACTCTACTCCTAGATTGCCTATTGCTGATAGTACTGCTATACCAACTATTACCCAGAATACTGCCCTGCTTGCCAAGGGTGCTGCTTGAGGGGCATACTTTGTAAGGAAGTAGGATACAGGTATCCTAACAAGCCTTGCTACAACAACACCAACAGCAACTATCGCTATTGAGATTAGTACCTTGAGTAGTTCTATCCTAGTACCAAGGATCTCTATGGTACCTAGTGCTATCTCACCAACCATCTAGACTCACCAACCATCTAGAACCCTAACTCCATCGTGTAACTCCTAGCAACTATTGCAGGGTTAACACTGGTCTTCCTCCACCCTGATTCACTGCCCTCCTCAACCTTAACCTCTACCACCTCATTGCGTATACCCTGCTTGATTACAGCATCTACAGTATCAAGCATCGCCTCACTTCCATAGTAGTAGAGATCTATACCCTCTATGGGTATTACAAGCATGTTAACAGTAACTATCCTATCAAGGTAGTTATGCAAGCGTACATGTGCTACTGCCTCTGCTAATGGTTCTGCCTTGGGCATCTTAAAGTATACAGTAGACTCTCTATACCTGCATA
>BEHG01000060.1 GCA_002898655.1 archaeon HR04 | reverse complement strand
CTATAAGATGCCTGATGAGCCGTTCGTAAACGTTGATCCAAGAGATGCAGTAGGGTATGGGTGCACTGAAGCACCAAGGGGCATACTATACCATAGGTATAGTGTAGATGCAGATGGAATAATAGTTGATGCAAAGATAGTGCCTCCAACATCACAGAACCAGAAGGTGATAGAGGAGGATCTTTACCACTTTGCAAGTAAATATGCACAACTTCAAGATGATGAACTTGTAT
This sequence comes from archaeon HR04, assembly GCA_002898655.1. Taxonomy (GTDB): domain Archaea; phylum Thermoproteota; class Nitrososphaeria; order Nitrososphaerales; family Nitrosocaldaceae; genus Nitrosocaldus. The sequence goes on along the minus strand of BEHG01000060.1, from coordinate 7,264 downwards.
GGAGGTGTGAGCAGACGATACGCAACTATGATCCATGCATATCTTGTGCAACACACTTCCTAAAGGCAAAAATAGAGAGGCTCTAATGTTGGTTAGATTGGATGATGTTGTTGTTATGGTAGTAACAAGAACAAACAGTAGGGAAGGGAAGGAAGAGAAGGAAGAGAAGGAAGGGAAGAATAAAACGGAGATAAAAAGAGGGAAGAGGAAGAAGAGGAAAAGGATAGAAATAGATAAGCTGTTAGATAGTTAGATGGGGAATAGAAAGAGTATACTGATAGTTGGTATAGGTAATGAGTACAGGAGAGATGATGGAATAGGCGTGGCAGTTGCTAGACATCTAAGGAGTATAATGGGTGAGAATGATGCTGTTGATATAGTAGAGGTTACTGATGCATCCAACATAATAGATATGATGATGGAGATGGACTATAAGAAGATGATAGTAATAGATGCATTGTACTCACATACCATAGGAGAAGTGTACAGGTTTAGGAAGGAGGTATTGCTTAACATGGATCAGCATCTTCCGCATCCATCATCAACCCATGCAATGGATATAGTTGAGGCCATTAGACTTGCTGAGACCTTGGGTATAGCAGAGGATATGGAGGTGGTGATGCTTTGCGTAGGCTGCAAGGACTTTGGTCTTGGTAAAGGACTCTCCAGAGAACTTGAAGAGAGTATGGAGAGTATAGTTGAGGAGGTTATTAAAGAGATGAATGTTATGGGTGATAACAGATGCATGAACTTGCACTCATAAAGGATATAATTGCAAGGTTGGAGGCTATTGCTGCTGAGAATAATGCTAAGAGGATAAGGAGTATAAGGCTTAGGTTTGGAGCATTAACCCATACACCTGTTGAGATATTCAAGGAACAGTTTCTTATGATGAGTGAAGGCAAAGATTTACTTCATAATACAACGATAGAGATTGAGGTTGCAGATGAGATGGATGATAATGCACAGGATATAATCCTTGAGAGCGTAGAGTTGGAGCAATGAGTGTTGGGTAGTGAGGATCAACATTAATTAAATCATCTACAGTTATTATGTGCTATGTGCATCTCATTCCCAGCACGGATAATCCGCATATCTGATGATGGTATGAGAGCAGAAGCAGAGAGCATGATAGATGGTAGCATGATAGATGTTAACATACTCTTTCTGCCAGATACAAAGGTAGGAGATTACATAATGGTGCACGCTGGTGTAGGGGTGAGGGTAGTAAGCAAGGAGTATGCTATGCGTATCTGCTCAATCTTTAGGGAGCAAGTTATATGATGGTAGAGATGATCTATTCATGAGGAAGAGAGTATGGTGGGTATAGATAGAATAACTCTTATGCATGGGGCTGGAGGGAGCCTTATGCATAGCCTCATCCAGAACCATATACTTAGGATACTCAAACCATACATGGAGTTTGAGGTTCCTCTAGCAGCACTTGATGATGCTGGCATATACAATGGGATAGTCTTTACAACAGACTCGTACACTGTTAAACCATTATTCTTCAATGGGGGTGATATTGGAAGGTTATCGGTATCTGGTACTGTCAATGATATAGCATGTATAGGTGGTAAACCTGTAGCACTCTCTCTAGCATTGATAATGGAAGAGGGCTTCCCTATCAATGATCTTGATAGAATACTTGCAAGTATAGAGCATACATGCAAGGAGGCTGGAGTTGATATACTGACTGGGGATACAAAGGTTGTTGAGAGAGGCTCCCTTGATAGGTTGATGATCAACACCTCTGGCATAGGAGTGAGGAACCCATTGCTAGATAGCAACCTTAGGTATGTGAATAGAAGCATAAGATGGTTACTAGACTCCAACTTAAGGGTAGGGGATAAGATAATAATCTCTGGCAGTATAGCAGAGCATGGTATGGCTGTGCTCTCAGCAAGGGAGGGTTATGGATTTGCAAGCAGCATATACTCAGATGTGCGCCCATTGAACAGGCTTATTGATAGAGCACTTGAGGCTGGAGGGGTAGTATGCATAAAGGATCCTACAAGGGGAGGGGTTGCGAACCTACTTAACGAGTGGGCAGAGAAGTCACATGTTGGTATTATGGTATATGAGGATAAGATACCTATAAAGGAGAGTGTTAGGGCAGCAGCATCCTTCTTGGGTATAGATCCTCTAGAGGTTGGCAATGAGGGCAAGGTATGCATTGCAGTAACGTCAGATAGGGCTGAGCATGTGCTTGAAGCGATAAGGGAGTGTGATGAGGGTAGAGATGCTGAGATAATAGGGGAGGCAACGGATCAGTTCTATGCTGTTGCGATGAGAACCATAATTGGGGGTACAAGGATAATAACCAAGCCATCTGGGGACCCTGTGCCTAGGATATGTTGACTTGATAGGCAGGAGGTGCATACTGGATACATGTTCAAGGCACCATCAGAACATAACACTCTCAGGTTGGTATGCATGATATGTACTCAAAGTATAGAAGTGCCTATCCATCATGATAAGCCTATGCAATGGGTACTTGAGGGCAGGTTCCACAAGAAAGAGTATCTTGTATGCAGTGTATGTGGGTTCAAGACTGATGTGCCTGTACACTGTGGTAGACCAATGCTCTACAGCATGAGCAGATACATTGATGTTAGGGATAAGCATGGCATATGATTTATAGTAACATGAGTACATATGGATGGCATATGCTACTTGCAAAATATATGCTTGATGTTGCAATGGATGGTATAAAGAATGGCAAGTATGTAGCATCAGCATATGCACTCCTGGTTGCGTTTGAGGAGATAGTAGATGCATACTCAGCAGATGATGGGAAGCACTTCCATGAGGAGTACCTAGCAGATGCTTGGAAGTATAGGCTTGAATGGATCAAGGCTCATGGATTGTTTGAGAGATGGGAGCATCTAATGCATCTCTGCAGCAGGGTTGTTGCTGAAGGCAGATATGAGTATGTAGAGGATATGTTAAGACTGATCAATGATCTTATGGATATAAGAGATGGGCATCTGCCATAATGAATCGATGGATCAACTAATACATTCATCTGCCTCTCATCTTACCTAACCCATTCATACAAATTATTTATACAAGAATGATATTACTTAGCACATGTGCCTTGCATTCCCTGGCATGGTAATAGGCATAGATGGCGATTATGCTAAGGTTGATTTTGGTGCTGGTGTAATCAGGGATGATATAAATATAGCAGAACTTGATTCAAGCGTTAAGGTTGGAGATTACGTTCTTGTACATGCTGGTTATGCCATACAGATACTTAATCTAGAGGAGGCATACAATGCGATAAGGTACTGGGAGGAGAACCTTGTATGGAAGTGTGAACGATGCTCTATAGCAGGTGAATGTCCTCTAGGTTCAATAGCAGTTGCCCGTAAGGGTATAAGGTTAGGAGAAGATGGTAAGAGAAATGGTGGTGGTCATGATTGATGAAGATGAGAGGTATAGTAGTAGTGGTGGTGTAAGAAGCAGTAGTAGTGGAATGCATGATATGCACGAGACCCTCTCAAGGTTCAGAGACCCCCTTCTAGCAAGGAGGATAGTTGAAAGGATACATGAGTATGCTGATGAGATAGATGAGCAACTACTCTTTATGCATGTATGTGGCTCCCATGAGTGGAGTATTACCCACTATGGGATAAGATCTCTATTGCCTAGGAGCGTAGAAGTTAGGGCAGGACCTGGATGCCCAGTATGCATAACCCCTGCAGCAGATATAGATGCGATGATAGATCTTGCACTTGAAGGCAAGGTAATACTCACCTATGGGGATATGTCAAGAGCAAAGGGCTCAAAGGGGCTTAGTCTGCTGGATGCTAGAGCATTGGGAGGGGATGTTAGACTCGTCTATAGTGTGCATGATGCTGTACTCAAGGCTAGAAGGGAAGAAGATAAAGAGTTCATCTTCTTTGCTGTTGGCTTCGATACAACTGCTCCACCTACTGCATATGAGGTGTTGAAAGGTATTCCTAGCAATCTCAGCCTAATGGTATCATACCGTTACATGCCTCCCATAGCAGGTGCAGTGATGAGATCATCCCTGCTAGGTATAGATGGAATAATAAATCCTGGTCACTCATCAACAATCACAGGCATGAAGCCTTACTACAGGTACTTCCTTGAGACCAAGAAGCCTCAGGTATTCTGTGGCTTCGAACCAATAGACATACTTCTTGGTATCCTAATGCTACTCAGGCAGATAAGGGAGGATCAGCCCATGCTTGAGAATGAGTATACTAGGTCTGTAACATGGGAAGGTAATATAGTTGCACAAAAGAGTATGGATAGTGTATTTGACCTTGGTGATGGATACCTTAGGGGCGTTGCTGTGATACCTGAATGTGGATTCATGATCAAGGATGAGTATAGCAGCATAGATGCACGCAATAGATACTCGCTGAGGAGAAGGGATGTTAGGGAGGAGTTTGTTGCAGGTGCAAGGTGTGGTGAAGTTATACTAGGCTTATGTGATCCTCCAGAGTGCCCATTGTACATGAAGGAGTGTACACCATCAACACCAAAGGGTCCAACGATGGTATCTCAAGAGGGTACATGCAAGATATGGGCTGAGCATGGACTTATAAACTCAATATGTAGGATAAGATAGATGGGTATGAGCATATACTTCCTAGGCAACAGCTTCTGCAGGTTATGTCATAGCAGTATGGATTCTCTGCTCAGGGAGTTGGATGTATGCTCTAGGGGATTGATCCTTAAAGGTCTACTCCTACTAAATCATGGTGCAAGTGCAAGGCTTCCAGGTTCTAGCAGGGTAATCTTCAAGGGGCATGAGGGTTTTGAAGATTATGCTATAGATCAAGATGCTAAAGGTGACGATGTTGCTACACACATCTCAATATACAGGAGGAGGCAGGATATCAATGCAGTATTCCATGCAAGGAGCCCTATGATATATGCAGCAACTAGAGATGGTATAATAGATACTGTACATGCAGAGGCTACACTTGTGCTTAGCGATATCATCATAGTTAATGATGGTTCATCAGAGAGCATAGGCAAGGCAAGTTTAGGGGAGCCCCTTAGACCTGTGAGGATAATAGTGTATAGAGATGAGGTCTACAGTATGGGAGCATGTATACATGAGGCTAGGGCATTCATGGAGATAATGGATGAGTGGGCAAGGGTTAAGGTAATAGCAAATGTGCTTGGAGGTGCAAGGTACCCAATAACACTTGAGAGGTTAAGGAGCCTAGGCGCTAGGTATGCTAGGGCTATAAAGTTTGGTGGTAGGAGCATTGTCAGGCATGTGTGAATGCAGTAGAGGAGATGAGTACTACTTGAAGAGAGAATTGGTATCATGTGTAAAGACGTTATTCTCAAAGGGTTATGTATCATCTGGAGGAGGCAACCATAGTGTAAGGCTTAGGGATGGGAGCAATGCATCGCATGTATGGATAACACCATCAGGCTACCCTAGATCCCATCTTACAGTTGATGATCTAGTGCTAATAGATATAGATGGTAACATACTTAGGGGTGATCTTAGACCATCGATAGAGGTTCCATTCCACACCCAGATATATAGGGTTAGGGATGATGCTAGTGCAGTATCCCATGCACACTCACCATACTCACATGCACTAATCCAGACCCTTGATATTGTGGAGGTTGATGGACATGCTGGAGTATTCAGGTTAGACTGCTCAGGATTATCATCACCACAACCAAAGCTACAACAATTACCATTGGGTATACCCCTTGCAATACATAACCTTCTCATCCTTGAGTATAGACAGTTAGGCTCAAGGGCACTTGCAAGGCTTGTTGGAGATGCATTCAGTATAAGCAAAGATGTGAAGATTCTAGTGCTGTTGGACCATGGTGTAATAGGTATAGGGAGATGCATACATGAGGCTGTAATGTATGTACAGTTGCTAGAGGAGTGGGCAAGGTGTGTTACCATAGCATATAGATTGGATAAGGTAAGTAAGTAAGTAAGGTATAATCTAATGATGATGGCGTAACTCTAAATTGTTGATATATATTAGTTGCTTTACATCAAACCTGTATACTCTCTCCAGCAAGAGGCGCATATGCCTCCAGCCCTACACTACTCTTTATCTCTTCAGCAAACCTTATGCATGTATCATGCTCACCATGCACAGTCCATACCTTTGGATTACCTCTCATACCTTTAACCATCTCGAATAGTTCCCTCCTCCCACTATGACCAGAGAAGTCAAACCTCTTAACCTCAGCCTTAACCTTTCTAGCCTTACCCTCTATCATTGCTACACCTTGCTCCAGCAGTAGCCTTCCAGGAGTACCCTCTCCTTGGTATGATACCATCGCTATCCCATTCCTCTCATCATCAGCAAGGTTCTCCATGTAGAAGAGTGCATTACCTCCAACCAACATTCCTGCTGGAGAGATTATAACAGATGGCTCTCTTATCATCCTCTTCCTCTCACCCCAGCCCCTTATCCATTCAAGCCAGTTCATTACATCTGAGAAGAATTTAGCATCTCTCAAGAACCTTGGATGCCTAAGCATTATCTCATTTGCCTTTATAGCCATCCCATCTATTGCTACCTTATGCTTGAAGTTGAATGCTCTAAGCACACATGCTATCTCTTGTGCCCTCTCAACCGAGAATGCTGGTACAAAGAGTACCCCTCTCCTCTCCACAACCTCGTTTGCAAACTCTACTAATAGCCTCTCTGCCTCATCCCTAGGTTGATGATCCTCCATCGCATAAGTACTCTCTGTGATGAGTAGATCCATGCTATCAACATCAAGATCTGCACTCTCCAATATCCTAGAGCCTCTAGCATTTATATCCCCTGTGTATAGCAACCTTCTACCATCATGCTCAACTACTATGAACGCACTCCCAACTATATGCCCAGCATTGTGTAGTGTAATCTTGAGATCCCCAACCTCAAACTCCTCCCTGTAGAAGTATGTTCTTGCAGAGTCTAGCATGCTCATAACCTCCATGTACTCAAATGGTAGATAGAAGCCAGAGATCTTTATCATATCAAGCAGGAGTATCTTAGCCAACTCAATCGTTGGTTGGGTAGCATATACAGGTATCTCCTTGCTTAAGAAGAGTGCTGGTATACATCCAGAGTGGTCTAGATGTGCATGTGTAAGCACTACACCATCAATCTCCTTTGGTTTAACATGCATTGGGAAGAGGGGTTCATGCCTTAGCAGTATACCATAATCCAATAGCACCTTAACCTTATCAGTCTCAACTAGGAATGCTGACCTTCCAACCTCTCTTGCAGAACCTAGT
>BEHG01000059.1 GCA_002898655.1 archaeon HR04 | reverse complement strand
GAGGAGAGAGGGGAGAGAGGAGTAGAAGGAAGAGGAGGAGTAGAAGGATGAGGATGGGGAGGATGATGATGGGATGGGTATAGATGGTGATAATAATAATGCTCTAGCATATCTGGAGAGGTTATTCAAGAAGGCAGAGATGAACCTAGCCATAATAGTAGTAGATGGTAATGATATTAATGATATAGATCTGAGCATTAAAGGTAAGAGTAACACCATCTACATACTAGAGTTGGATACAGGAAGTAGTGTTGCAGGTGGAAGGGTAGGAGGATTTGGTTCGAGGAGGTTCAAGATTATACATCTATTTAGGCTAGAGGATGGAAGGTGTGTTAAGATGAAGAGCATTGAGTTAGAAGGTGATGATGATAAGGAGGAGGTAGATGCAGTAGTAGGGGGAGGAGGAGGGTATGTTGTAAGGTTACCTATAAGGTTTGATGGTAGAGAGGTTATGGCATCATGCTTGATAGATCAATATGCTGTAAGGCTACTCAACTCTAGATTTGGTATAGTGTAGTATTATGTTAATAGCAGTAATGGTAGCGGGGGGTGGATTTGAACCACCGTTCTGCGGGTCTCTCACCATCCATTACCATAGGCTATGAGCCCGCCGGGATAACCAGGCTTCCCCACCCTTGTAGGGCATCCATTAGCACTGCTGACTTTCAGCATGCATGTATGCCTCGCTACTCCCCACTACCAACCCATCTTATGAAGAGTCTTTTATTAAACCTTATTATCTACCAATAGAAGGGATGATGATGAACAGGCTACTCATAGCAGGTCTTATCGCTGGGGCTACAGTGATGGCCCTTCTCTTAACAGTGCCTAGAGGCGGGATACCCTTACCTGAACCAGAGAAGAGGTTGGAGGTTATAGCAAGGAACCTTGAGGTGCCATGGAGTATGGATATGGATCATGATGATGGCATCTTATACTTCACTGAGCGTGTTGGTAGGCTTAACATCATAGATAAGGATGGTAATATAAGGACCATATACTCAAGGGAGGTAGCAAACATAGGGGAGGCAGGGTTGCTTGGTCTAGCATTGGATCCAGAGTTCAAGAGCAATGGCTACATATACCTTTACTACACATACTCCACAGAATCAGGCTTATTCAACAGGGTAGTTAGGCTTGAGAAGGTTGGTGCTGATGGTGATGGTAACTATAGGGAGCATGTACTGCTAGATGGCATACCTGGAGGAGAGATACACAATGGAGGTAGGATAAAGTTTGGACCAGATGGGATGCTATACATAGCAACGGGGGATGCAGGTAGAGCAGAACTTGCTCAAGATACAGACTCTCTAGCAGGTAAGATACTTAGGATAAGGAAGGATGGATCTATACCAGAGGATAACCCATTCAATAACGCTGTATACTCATATGGGCATAGGAACGTTCAGGGTCTTGCATGGCATCCTACAAGTAAGAACCTTTATGCTACAGAGCATGGTCCAGTTGCTAACGATGAGATAAACCTGATAATAAAGGGGGCAAACTATGGATGGCCTATAGAGGTATGCTCAAAGGCTGAGAGGTATGAGAGATCTATACTCTGCTATACTGTGAGCATAGCACCAGCAGGTGCGGCATTTGCAGAGTATGGAGGTAATACAATTCTATTCTACGCAACGCTTAGAGGTCAGCATGTTGAGAAGATACTATTTGATAAGGATGAGAGTATTGTTAGAATAGAGAACTTTCTAACAGGGTTAGGTAGGGTAAGGGATGTGTATGTTAGCAAGGATGGCTACCTTTACATAGCAACCAGCAATAGGGATGGAAGAGGGATACCAGCAGGGGATGATGATAAGATAGTAAGGGTTAGGCTAATAGATCTAACCAACTAAATTTAAATACTGTATATATTAAAGATGGAACCATGTATAATTATTATAAATGGTTATTTCTCCTCCTCATCATCATTGTAGGTATTGTAACTTCACTCCTTCTCTACCATTCTGATAGATATGCATTGCTATACTATGGTGATGCAGTATCCCATCTAGTAGGTTCAAGGAAGTTGGTAGATTGGGAGAATCCAGGACTTGCACAGATAGGTACTGTATGGTTACCTCTACCACATCTACTTCTTCTTGCACCATCTCTCATAGACCCTCTATTCACCACAGGCTTTGCAGGTACCATGGTAAGCCTGCCATCTCTAGCACTAACTACATTACTCCTTTACAGGATAATAAGAGATCATAATATGCTCCCATCTAAAGATAATCGAATAGCGTATATACTTGCACTACTCTACGCCTTTAACCCCAACATAATGTATCTTGGTCTCGTTGCTATGACTGAAGCACTGTTCATGCTATTCTTAGTAGCATCAGCATACTACTTCCAGAGATGGTTACTACATGGATCTATAGCATGCCTACTTCTTTCTTCTTCATTCATATCATTTGCAACACTAAGCAGATATGAGAGTTGGTTCATTCCAATATTCCTTATACTAGCATTGATATATGCAAGGTATAGATCTAATATAAAAGGACCATCGCTACAACACATACTACTATCTACCTCACTCTCAATCAGTGGTATAGTGATATGGTTATCATGGAACTACTACATGTATGGGGATCCATTGGAGTTCAGTAATGCTGAGTTCTACTCTGCTGCATGGTATGCTATACATAATAAGTATCATGAAAGGTACTTCATGCAACCATTGAATATTATTAGCGTTTACATGTTTAATACAGTTCTTCTATATGGTCCATTACTCTTCACTGGTATAGCAGGATATCGCATTTATAGTAAGAGTGTAAAAGATGTGAAGAGGAGGATGGTATCCTTGCTACTCCTTCTTCCTCCAACATTTACAATAATATCTATGCTTATAGGTGTAGGGGAGATGGACTATGTATACAACTCAAGGTTCACAATACTGTTAGCTCCTCTTCTATTAATCATGACCTTCTTCTTCTTCAATAAACTATCAAGGCAGAGATGGCACATCGTTGCCCTTCTGCTATGGAATCCTATTATCTTGATATTTGGTGTTCTTACATACATGGATGCTTATGGCGGTTATTCAGCAAAGGATACACAATCAGCTGTTGATGTTGGTGAGTATTTGGGGTCATACTACGATGAGGGGAGGATAATGACACTTACTGGTTCTGGTTTAGGGCATAGAATCATGATAACCTCTGGTATAGCTCTAAACAAGTTTGATGAGATGGCTGATTATAGTACTTGGAAGGATTCCTTCAAGAGCCCATGGCTTTACGATAGATGGCTAATAATATCAAAGAGACCAGTACATGATGCAAAATCTGTCATAACATATTGGTTAGAGAGGGAGGATGAGCTGCTACTCCATTATAAGATAGTTTATGAGAATGATAACTACAAGATAATGAGGCTTAGAGAGTAATGGTATTTGTAGGATATAGTAAAAAGCTTATTTATTATCATCTAATCTATTCAATACATGAGGTTCTATGAGCTGGATAGGGAGAGTAGGCTTGCAGTACTCAAGGAGCATGCTTCCCTTACCGATGAGGATATCAAGACTCTAAGAGAAGGTTCTGGTATAGACTTCAAGATGGCAGATAGCATGGTTGAGAATGCTGTATCCTTCATCTCCTATCCATTGGGCATAGCAACACACTTCCTCATAAATGGTAAGGAGTACCTTGTGCCTATGGCTATAGAGGAGCCATCTGTTATAGCAGCAGCAAGTAAGGGTGCAAAGGTTGCAAGGTTGAGGGGAGGGTTCATAGCAGATGCTGATCCTTCAGTTATGATAGGACAGGTGCAGGTCAAGGGTATCAAGGATCTTGGCAAGGCAGTTAGGGATGTGATGGAGAGTAAGGATGAACTATTGAGCATAGCAAACAGCAAGAGCAGTCTAGCAAGAAGGGGTGCTGGTGCAAGGGATCTTAGGTGCAGGGTTATAGATACTGCTAGTAGAGGTAAGATGCTTATAGTTGAGTTGCTTGTTGATGTGAAGGATGCTATGGGTGCAAATGTTATCAATACAATGTGTGAGGCAATATCATCAAGGATAGAGAGCATAACGAATGGTAGAGTACTCCTAAGGATACTCTCCAACTACGCTACCCATAGGCTTGTTAGGGCAACTGCAAGGTTTGCTAGGGAGGAGGTTGGTGATGATGCAGTAGAGGGGATATTGGATGCATATGCGTTTGCAGAAGCAGATGTGTATAGGTGTGTTACACACAACAAGGGTGTTATGAATGGTATAATAGCTGTTGCATATGCAACTGCACAGGATACAAGGGCAATAGAGGCTGGTGCACATGCCTATGCTTGTAGGAATGGTAGATACTCATCCTTAACCCATTGGAACAGGGATAGTAATGGAGACCTTGTAGGAAGCATAGAACTTCCCTTAGCAGTTGGTACTGTAGGAGGGCTAACATCTACACACCCAATAGCAAGGTTATCCTTGAAGATACTCAGGGTTGAGAGTGCTAGAGAGTTAGCATGTGTGATGGCATCTGTTGGGTTGGCACAGAACTTCTCTGCACTCTACGCTCTAGTAAGAGAAGGGATACAGGCTGGACATATGCGCCTTCATGCAAGGAAGGTAGCAATGCTTGCTGGTGCTGAAGGTGATATGCTTGATGAGGTTGCTGAAAGGCTTGCTAGAGAGGGTAATATAACGGTTGAGCATGCAAGGCAGATAATGCAGGAGATAACTCATGATATTAACAATGGTAGAGGATGATGGTAAGTTAAAGCAGGTATATTGATGCAGAGCAAGTTGATGTATCATCATATATTGCATTTGCTTATAGTAAGAGATGAGGTTTAGAACATAGTTCTAGAGAGTATGCTAGAACCCTAGGTCTCAAGGGTAATGTTAGGTTAGGGATGAGGATGATAACTTTGCATATACATGCTCCTCATCTGCTTGAGCATGTATGTATTGAAGAGGTTCATAGAACTTATCAAGTGCACAATCTCCAGCATATGTAGAATCTGTAGAGATAATACCTGCAGAGGTTGAGGATCTCAAGATAGTGTATGGTGAGTTGGGTGATGAACTACAGGAAGGATTTGATTGGTGCAATGCAGAGTGTATTTGATTATACGCAGGGTTTAGATCAGCAGGCATGAGTTTAGATCATATGTTGGTGAGTTTGTTAGTAGAAGAGATACAAACTTACTTACCTTGCTCAACTTTAGCAGGAGGTTAGAGGGGTTGGATGAACTTAAAGAAGTAGGTCTTCACTGATATAACTACACTATACTAACCACAAAATGCACTATAAGGGAGAGGATGGATAAGATACTTACTTTGCATTAACAGCAAACATATAGATCTTAATGCTGGAGAGGGATAAGGCAGTTAGTGATGCTAATAATTCTACACTCCTACCTATATATAGGGCAGCTATCTGCTTTAGCATATGATAAAGTTTGCAATACCCAAAGGCAGTATAGAAGAGGCTACTTACAGGTTCATAGAGCAGGCATGGTTCTCCCTACATGGCAAAGGTAGGAGTTACAGGGTTAGAGTTAATGATCCAGAGATACAGATGAAGATACTCAGACCCCAAGAGATACCAACATTTGTAAGCAATGGGCTCTACGATATAGGTATAACTGGCAAGGACTGGGTGACTGAGACAAGTGCAGATGTTAAGGTTATGCTTGATCTTGAGTATGGTTGGGTTAGGCTGGTCTATGCTATACCTAAGAGCAGTAACTACAACTCACTTGCAGAGATGCTTAAGGATTATGCAGATAAAAATAGAACCCTAAGGATATCTACAGAGTATCTCAACATCTCAAGCAGGTACATAATGGGTAATGAGGAGTATAAGAGGCTCTATGGTGATAAGGAACCGATGGTCATAACACCATGGTGGAGTAATGGTAGCAATAGCAAGGTTCAGATCATACTCTCATTTGGTGCAACTGAGGCAAAGCCTCCAGAGGATACAGATGCAATAATAGATATAACAGAGACTGGTACAACATTAGAGCAGAATAACCTCAAGCCAGTAGAGAGTATAATGGAGTCAACTGCAGTGCTTATAGCAAACAAAGAATCGTTAAAGGACCCAAAGAAGAGGGTTAAGATATACGATGTGCTGACACTCCTCAAAGGTGTGGTTGATAGCAGGAAGAAGTTGCATATATTTGCAAATGTCAAGGCTGAGAACCTTCAAGAACTGCTCAAGAGTCTTCCAGCATTGAAGAGACCTACAGTAAGCCCATTGAGTGAGGAAGGTTGGTATGCAGTTAACACAGTAATAAGCAAGGATGAGTTTGTAAGGGTACTCCCAATGCTAAGGAGGTTAGCACAGGGGCTTGTTGTGCATGAGCCTAGGCAGATACTTGCGCTGGAGGAGATAGTGAAGGATGAGGAGAGTATCTAAGTAGTGGTAACAGTATGAAGAAGAGCAACACACCAATAAGGGTTGAGAGGTTAGATGTTGACCCAGCATACGCTGCAGATATGCTTAGGCATAAGGTTGTTATGGATGAGGAGAGGGTTAACAGGATCAAGAGCATCATTAACGATGTTAAGGTTAGGGGAGATGCTGCCATAAGGGATTACACCCTCAAGTTCGATGGTGTAGACCTTGGCTCCACACCATTAAGGGTAGCAAGGGAGGAGATAGACCATGCATATACTCTAGCAAGCAAGGAGGAGGTTGATGCATTAATGGCTATAAGATGTAGGCTTGAAGAGGTTGAGAGGGCATTCCTATCATGCATAAAGGATATGCATATCATGCTAGGATCAAGCAAGGTATCAAGGGTATTCAAGCCATTGAGGAGTGTTGGATGCTATATACCTGGAGGCAAGGCAAGGTATGCAAGCAGCATGCTCATGTGTGTAGTGCCAGCAAAGGTTGCTGGCGTTAAGAGAGTAGTAGCATGTACCCCCCCAACCCCCAATACCAAAGGCAAAGGTAGTGTAGCATTAACAGTAGATCCTCTAACACTCATTGCAGCAGATATGGCAGGTGTGGATGAGGTTTACAGGGTAGGAGGTGCACAAGCAATTGCAGCAATGGCATACGGGAGTGAGAGCATAAGGCCAGTGAGCAAGATAGTTGGACCTGGGGGCTTGACAGTTACAATAGCCAAGCATATAGTCTCAAGCAGTGTAGCAATAGATATGCTTGCAGGACCAACAGAGCTCCTTGTAGTTGCAGATGGTACAGCAGAGCCAAGGTACATAGCATTGGATCTTATAGCACAGGCTGAGCATGCTCCAGATACGCTATGTGGGCTCGTAACATGGTCAGATACCCTAGCCTATAAGGTTGCTGATGAACTTGCAGCACTGCTCCCATATGTAAGTAGAGGGGAGATTGTAAGGGAGAGCCTATCAAGTAATGGGTTCATAGCAATCTGCAAGGATGAGAACTATGCTATAGAGTTTGCCAACGAGTTTGCACCAGAGCATCTCCAAGTTATGGTTGGTGATGAGGTTAAGCATAGGATGATGGAGGGTATAGACTCTGCAGGTATGATGCTCATAGGCAACAACTCACCATCCCCAGCAAGCGATTACTACACTGGCACCAACCATGTACTCCCAACCATG
>BEHG01000058.1 GCA_002898655.1 archaeon HR04 | reverse complement strand
AGTTAGCGATCCACAGGCAGATCTGCAGGCTGTTGTAGAGGCTACCAATGCTGGTGTACCAGTGATAGCCATAGCAAATACTGATAACTTTGCAAGCAATGTTGATCTAATCATACCAGCAAACAATAGAGGTAGGAGGGCTATAGCAGCAGTATATTGGTTGCTTACACTAGAGGTTCTTAACAAGAAGGGGCTTGTTGAGCATAGGCAGTTCGATACATTCATCTACAAGGGCAATGCATACAAGGTTGATGACTTTGAGACAAAGCTTGAGGAGGGTGCAGAGGAGTAGTATAACAAAGATAGCATTAAGAGTATCTATTGATGATGAGTACTTGGGGGATGAGGAGGTTGAGGGTTAGGAGACCTGCCGTTGCTGGCATCTTCTACCCAGCAGAGAGTGATAAACTTCTTAATGCTATAGATGAGTGCTTCCATCATCCTCTAGGACCCTTGGGAAGGGGGGTTGAGGTTCAACCAACCAAAGGTTTAGAGCATAAGGTTGAGCATGAAGGCAAGGGTGATGGCAGGAATATGATAGCCATTGTATCCCCACATGCAGCCTACATGTACTCTGGTGCAGTTGCAGCCCATGCATATCATGCTGCATCCTTGCTCAGACCAAGGCCAGATCTTATAATACTGCTGGGACCGAACCACTACGGCTTGGGTAGTGCTATAGCAACCATGGTTGACTGCTACTGGGAGACTCCCCTAGGCAAGGTGAAGGTGAATAGTGATGAGGCAAGGAGGCTAGTCAGGTTATCAGGCATACTTGATATAGATGATTATGCCCATAGCAAGGATCACTGCCTTGAGGTACAGTTACCCATGCTCCAATACATATACAAGCATCAGTTCAGCATAATACCAATAGTACTATGGATGCAGGATAAGGATACTGCAAATGATCTAGGCAATGCTATAGCAGAGTTGGTAGAGTCAAGCAGTATGGATGTACTCCTTATAGCATCATCAGACCTTACACACTATGAGTCTCATGATGAAGCATGTAGAAAGGATGGGGAGTTGATAAAGACGATACTTGCTCTAGATCTTGCAAAGTACTATACAGTGCTTGAGAGGCTTGATGTTAGCGCATGTGGTTATGGTGCCATAGGTGCGGTGATGGTTGCAGCAAAGAGGCTAGGTGCAACTAGTGCAAGGTTACTTAAATATGCTACAAGCGGGGATGTTACAGGGGATAAGAGTGCTGTTGTAGGATATGCATCTATAGAATTCACAGATTGATGGTGTGGTATGGGTAGGAATATAGCAGTTGCAAGTGCACCAGCAAAGGCAATACTATTTGGAGAGCACTTCGTTGTATATGGCAAACCTGCAATAGCAACTGCCCTTAAGAGGAGGGTTAGAGCAACATCAACAGTGAACGATGTTGGGAAGATAAGGGTTAGATCAGTGCTAGGCTACTCAAGCGTGCCTTTATCATCAGACCCCCATCTGTATGAGCATGATCCTCATAGGCATATAATATACTCAGCAGCAAGTGCTATGAGGTTACTTGATAGGCAGCAAGGGGTTGATGTACTGCTAGAGTCTGACTTTCCATATGGGATGGGGCTTGGGGCATCTGCAGCAACAAGTGTTGCAACTATAGCATCTGTAGCCTCCCTCTTTGGTAGCATAAGCAAGGATGAGGTCTTCAAGTTATCTCTAGAGGCTGAGAGGCTTGTGCATAGGAACCCATCAGGTATAGACTCTGCAGTATGCACATATGGCGGGCTTGTACTCTTCAACAAGGATGGGAGGATAGAGAGGCTTGATGAGAGATGCAGTGATTATAGTTATGCTTTACATGCTCTACACTTCATGGTAGTCAACTCTGGCATTATGAAGGATACTGGCACCATGGTTATGAAGGTTAAGGCTAGAGAAGAGAGCAGCAAGGAGGAGTTTGCTTCCCTAGCAGAGATGAGTGAGGTGATAACCATGCATGCACTCTATGCTATAAGGGGTAGAGATTTAGCAAGGATTGGTGAACTGCTTACACTTAACCACATGCTCTTAAGGAGGCTTGGTGTATCTAACGATACTCTAGATACCATAGTATACAGATTGGTTAAGGATGGTGCGTATGGTGCAAAGTTGACTGGTGCTGGGGGTGGAGGGTGCATAATCTCGCTTATAGATGATGCAAAGGGTACAACGCTCTTGAGTGCTCTAAGCAGTTATGGTTATGAGGGGTTCACATCAAGCATAGAGGATGATGGTGTGATTACACTAGACTAGATATGTAAGGAGTGAACCAAAACTTTTAAGACTCTATTGGAGAGTAGGGGTAGGAGTGAGTATGCTTGCACTGATCAAACTTGGAGGCTCAATAGTCACATTCAAGGATAAGCCTTTGGCATTCAATGCTCCTGCTCTAGAGGGTGTAAGCAGGGTACTTAAGCGTATTGGTGATGAGATACAGATGGTAGTTGTGCATGGAGGAGGCTCCTTTGGTCATTACTACTCAGTCATCTACGATATGCATAGTAAGCCAGCAGAGTACAGCAAGGAGGGTATAAGCAGGGTTAGATGCTCCATGGTTGATCTGAATAATCGTATAATAAATGTGATGCTTGAGCAAGGCTTAAGACCATACACCATACACCCATCATCCTTCATAGGTGAAGGAAAGGTTCCAATAAGCAGTAGGGTTGAGGAGTTGTATAGCATCTCCAACGATGGATTGATGCCTGTTACCCATGGTGATGTGATGCACTATCAAGATAATCTATACTACATACTCTCAGGTGATGAGATAATGAGCATACTTGCTGAGCATCTTAGGGAGAGGGTTGGTGTAGTCTTGTTTACACTTGCTGTAGATGGTGTTTACAAGGATATGCAGAGCAGGGAACTTATAAGGGAGTTAAGGTATGTTAGTGATGCTAGCATGGATGATGTGAGCATGGATGTTACAGGGGGTATGAGGAGGAAGGTTAGGGAAGGGTTCAAGATAGCATCCCTTGGAATAGATGTATGGTTTGTTAATGGTATGCATCCAGAGAGGGTAGAAGATGTGCTGAGAGGTAAAGATACGATTGGTACTGTGATAAGGGGCAAGATGGTAGATAAGGAAGCAAGGAAGGGGAGGAGAGAGGGAGAGAGGGAGAGAGGGAGGGAAGGAGGGAAGGAGGGAAGGAAGTGAGATGGTAGCATGAGTGAAGATACAAGCAGAAAGGATAACCACTATACAACCAATCTTGCTTCAACTGCTGATAGCAGTAGCAATAATAGTAGCAGCAAGGCTACAGATATAGAGATAATAAAGAATAGAAAGTTGGAAGGGCTAAAGATACCATTGGAGAAGGATGTACAGGCAAAGAATACCTCAACATACCTTGAGTATGTTATGCTCATCCATAATGCACTACCAGAACTTGATATAGATGAGATAGATACATCAACAACCTTCCTTAACCACAAGTTCTCTGCACCAATAATAATAGACTCAATGACTGGAGGCACAGATAAGGCTACAGTGATAAACGAGAGGTTAGCAATGGTTGCTGAAGAACTTAACCTTGGCATGGGTGTTGGTAGCCAGAGGGCTGGGCTGCTAAGTGATGCCTTGAGGGAGAGTTACTCCATAGCAAGGAAGAGCGCCCCAAATGCATTCCTCATAGCAAACATAGGTGGTGTGCAGTTGAAGAGCATAACGCTTGATGATGTGAGGAGGATGATAGAGATGATAGATGCTGATGCTGTAGCAGTACATCTAAACCCATTACAAGAACTCATCCAGCCAGAGGGTGAACCCAAGTTCAAGGGTATATACAGCAAGATAGTCGAGTTGGTGAAGAGTATAGATGTGCCAGTGATAGTCAAGGAGGTTGGCTCAGGCATATCTAGGGATGTTGCTGTAAGGCTTGAACTTGCTGGGGTCAAGGCTATAAACATAGCAGGCTCTGGAGGTACGAGCTGGGCTGGGATTGAGAAGTTGAGGGCAGATAACAGCAAGGCAGTAATGAAGTCACACCTTGGAGAACTCTTCTGGGACTGGGGGATACCTACTGCAATGAGCCTGTTGGAGGTTAGGAGAGCTGTAAGGGTAGGTATCATAGCATCTGGAGGGTTGAGAAGTGGGTTAGATATTGCAAAGTGTATTGCTCTCGGGGCAGATATGTGTGCTCTAGCATGGCCATTCCTCAAGTGTGCAGCAGAGTCAAAGGAGTCTGTACTAGACTATGCAAGGATGCTAGTAGAGGAGTTGAGGGCAGCTATGTTCCTTACAGGGTCAAGGGATATCAAGGCTCTAAGGCGTGTAAGGTACAACCTCCAGGGTCCACTATTGGAATGGTTCAGTGTCTATGGTAGGTGAGCCATACAGCATACAGCATACAGAGATCTATGCTTTCTATCTACCAATTTATGTGTATATGTATGGATTGATGGTTGATGGATCATTAGATGGGTATATTAGAGCATGTTAGCAATCCTTTGGTATGAACGTAGCAATAGAACAGGATATAAGGGATGTGGCAAGAAGGGTTGATGAGATTATAACCTCTACATTGAAGGGTGAACCATACATACTCTACGATGCAGCACTACACTACATAACCAGCGGGGGGAAGAGGCTTAGACCATATATGCTTGTTAAGTGCTCTGAACTATGCAATGGTAGTGCTGATAAGGCACTCTACATAGCCTCTGCCATGGAGATGGTACATAACTTCACACTTGTACATGATGATATAATGGATGGTGATGAGGTTAGGCATGGTGTGCCTACAGTGCATAGGGCATATGGCCTTCCATACGGGATACTTGCTGGCGATCTACTACTCATATATGCATTCAAGACAGTAGTATACTATGGAAAGATGGCAGGGCTGGATGACTCAACTATAGTAAGGTTGGTCGATGTACTTGCAAAGTACTGTATAGTGCTGAGCGAGGGGCAGGCTATGGATATGGAGATAGCATCAAGCACAACCATCCCAGATGAAGAGCAGTACATAGCAATGGTTACCAAGAAGACAGCATCTCTATTTGAGGCATCATGCATGATGGGTGCAATAACTGCAGGGGCTGATGAGGATGCTGTAGAGAAGGTTGCAGGGTATGGCAGGAGTATAGGGATAGCATTCCAACTTGTAGATGATCTAATAGGGGTTGTTGGGGATCCTAAGGTAACAAGGAAGCCAGTTGGTAATGATATAAGGGAGGGGAAGAAGACACTCCCAATACTACTAGCATTAAACAAGTGCGATGATGATAGTAGGGGGAGGATTCTATCCCTACTAGGCTCTAAACAGAATATAGATGAGCATGAACTGCTCTATACAATAAACCTCATGAAGGGTATGGGTATAGATAGAGAGGTAAGGGAGATGGCTGGTAAGTATGCTGATGATGCTACTGCTAAACTGAAGGGTTTCAAGGAGAGCAGTGCAAAGCATGCACTAGAGTATATAGCAAGGTTGATAGTTGAGAGGAGTGCATGATTATTTATATAGGTGATAAAGCATGGCAGTTGAGGAGGATACGCTCTTACTCATAAGAAGGCTTGCACTTAGGAATGCTGTAGAGCATGATGGCAAGGCTATGGTAGATAAGGTAACGGCAAAGTTGATAGCAGTAAGACCAGATCTAAGGGGTAATATAAAGGTGCTAATCCCAACCATAAGAGCAGTGGTGGATGAGGTGAACAGGTTAAGCAGAGATGAGCAGAGGAGCAGCCTTGAGGCTATAGAGCCTAGAGTAGGTGATGCTGGGGCTGCAGTTGAGGCTATGGCTGAGCATAGATACCATAACCTTCCTCAACTGCCAGATGCTGTTATGGGTAGAGTTGTTACAAGGTTCCCGCCAGAACCCAATGGCTACCCTCACATAGGCCATGCAAAGGCAATGATAATAGATGAGGAGTATGCAAGGATGTACAAGGGTAGGTTCATACTACGCTTCGATGATACAAACCCTGCAAAGGAGAAGAGGGAGTATTATGATGCAATAATGGATGGGTTAAGGTGGCTTAACGTTAAACCCGATCTCATAAAGAATACCTCAGATGATATGGAGTTACTCTACAGTTATGCTGAGAGGCTTATAGAGGTTGATGGAGCATATGTATGTACATGCAAGCCTGATACAATAAAGAGGAATAGAGCCTCTGGCATAGAATGTGTATGTAGATCGCTTAGCAGAGAGGAGCATATGGAGAGATGGCATAAGATGTTCAATGAGTATAGAGCAAATCAAGCCATACTAAGGTTCAAGGGCGATATGAGGAGTAGCAACACTGTGATGAGGGATCCTACACTCTTCAGGATAATAGAGCATGAGCATCCATTGAAGGGCTATAGATATAGAGTATGGCCAACGTACGACTTTGCTGCTAGCATAGAGGATAGCATAGATGGTGTAACACATGCACTTAGGAGCAAGGAGTATGAGTTAAGGAATGAACTATACTACGCAATATTGGATAGGTTGGGGCTAAGGAAGCCCATAGTACTTGAGTTCTCAAGGCTAGAGTTTGAAGGGATGCCAGTATCGAAGAGGAAGATAGCACCACTTATAGAGAAGGGGTTGGTTAAGGGATGGGACGATCCTAGGCTCCCAACACTTGCAGCGCTCAGGAGGAGAGGCATACAGCCAGAGGCTATAAGGGAGTTCGTACTCTCTCTAGGGTTCACAAAGGCAGATACAAAGCCTCCATTCGAGGTGTTAGAGGCAATAAACAGGAGGATTATCGATGCATCTGCACCAAGGCTATTCATGGTAAGGCTTGATGACTGTGCAAGGGTGAAGGTTCATGGGTTAGCAGATGATATGCCTCTCGATGGCTCTGCTGTAGTGATTAGGAACCATCCAACAAACAAAGCACTAGGTTCAAGGGTTATCAAGGTTAGGGATGAGTTCTATCTTCCCCTTAGCGATATAATCGATGCTGTAGGCAGGGAGATAAGGCTTATAGACCTCTACAATGTTGTTATTGAGCGTGTAGAACCTTCAGAGGGAGGTTATGCAAGTGCACATGCAACCTTTACAGGCTATGAGGTTAAGGATGTGAAGAAGGTGCAGTGGGTGAGCGTTGATGATGCAGTGCAGATAAGGGTGCTTGTACCAAGGCATCTATACGTTGATGATGCATACAATCCAAAGAGTCTGGAGGTTGTAGATGCCTATGCTGAGTCATATGCAAGTAGAATGGATGTTGGTAGCATTATGCAGTTTGTACGCTTCGGCTTCTGCAGGGCAGATGCAGATGGTATATTTATAATGAGTCATAAGTAAACTATTTATTAATAGTTGGTAGATTATCCTCATTGATCAATGATTATACTAGTACATCAATAAGGATGAAGAGAAAGAGGAGGGGCAAGAGAGGTCCTCTCATGATAATAATAAGTATATTGGATGTTCTTGATGGTTCTGATACGAACAAGACAAACCTAAGTTACAAGACCAATCTTGATATACGTATATTGAGCAGATACCTTGAGTTCTTAGACGAGAGAGGTCTTGTAAGTTACAACAGCAATAATAATGGTTCGTATGTGAGCAAGGGGGTTCATGATCCAACCCTTATAAGGATAACAGATAAGGGCAGGGAGGTACTCTACCACTTCAAGGAGGCTATAAGGCTTATGGATGATGAATGTGATCTTAGAGATAGGTGTGCCCTACGCAGATATGTTGGTTGATTGATTGATTAATCACCTGCTACTCATCAGCAGCAAATAATATTTTATAAGAGTATGATGAAGGTATAGTAGAATGGGTAGAGTTCTAGCCTGTAGAAGGGGTGAGTTACCAAATGGCAAGATGAAGTACCTACAGATAGATGGTAATGATATACTGTTAGCAAACATAGATGGTACATACTATGCTGTATCTGATATCTG
>BEHG01000057.1 GCA_002898655.1 archaeon HR04 | reverse complement strand
GAAGAGCGATGGTCTGAAGAACTTCCTTGCATGCTTATTGCCTTCCATTGCTCTCCTCTTAATCTCACCAACTATAGTTGATCTTAAATGCTCTACATACTCTGAATCGAACCCTCTCAGTATGCTAGAGAAGAGACCATGCATGCTCTTTGGTGAGATAGTGCTAAGATCAACGTAGGAGCATATCACATCATCCCTTGTACTCTTTATATGCAATGCAAGGTGTGTCTTGCCAGAGCCTATATCCTGTACTACAGTAACCAACCTAAAGTCCCTTGAATCATATTTACCATCCTTTGCCTTCAACTTTGAGTAGAGATCATCTATACAGGCAACTATAGCATCCCTAGCCTCTCTATGCCTCTTACCTCCTAGCACCTTAGCATCATGTATGGTTGGTGTTGGGCTGCTAGGGAATGGGTTCTGCTCCAATCCATAAGGGTAGAGGTTTACGCTCATGCTTATATCCTCCTAACGAATCCATGCACCAATCCCCTGATCACTATACCCTCCTGCCCTCCAGATGAGAGTTCATATCTGTTGCTGAAGCGCTCTAAGAGTTGTGATACAAGCGAGTAGAACTCATGTGCTGTGATATCATACTTCCTACACATCCTCTCCCTTATGCTTACCAACTCAACCCAGCCTATAGATGAGGATGCCTCTGCAAGCATTCTATCAAAATCTATCCTGAACTGCTCTAGCGTTATATGCTCTCTGCTAGCATTATTGTTATTCTTACCATTCCCATTAGCATGACCATTACCATTTGTTATAACCTTCACCTCCTCCAACATACTACCTATAGCCTTGATCTCATCGCTTAGAGCAGATATCCTCTCGCCCATCTCAACCTTTATCCTTGTAAGTTCATCATGTATACTCTCATCTATCCTGATCATCCTAGATGATAGATCATCCTTCAATGCAGAGATCCTACTCTCTATCTCTAGATGAAGGGTATTCAACCTCTTATCCATCTCCTCTCTTATCGATGAGACATTCTCATTCATAACATTCCTAATATCTTGAATCTCATCAGCAACATCCATGCTTACAATCCTTCTCTCCACATCCATCAGGATAGAGTTGATCTTCTCCTCCAACCTGCTAGTTGAAGTATTAAACTCATTCTTTACACTCTCTAACTTTAGATTAAGATCGTTGTTTGTTGATGATATCCTCTCATCTATAATGGTGTTTAGCAGAGATAGTTTATTACTTAACTCCTCTTTAATACTTGATATCTCTTGCATAATCTGGTTGTTTACACTTGAATAATCATTCTTGATCGATAAGATATGCTCATCTATATACCTGTTTAGATCTCTAACCCTTTCATCTATTGTATTATGAATCCTATTCATTACCCTCTCCTCAAGAGCATCATACATCTCTCTACAACCTTCATCTCTGCTTGTTGTACCATTGCTTATAGAGTTAATCATAACCTGAATTAACTTGAACTTTGGATCACTCTCCATAACATACTTTATGTAGTTATCCTTTGTCCAGTATGTTATTGCTCCACTCTTCTTGTCAGAGAAGATAAGACCAGAGGATATTAACTCTTCAACATGCTTATCCACATCATCACCAAACTCCTTTCTCAGGTCTACTCTCCTAACACCATATATACCTGCTGCTTCTATCCTACTGTAAACCTCGCTTGTCATCAGTATGCTTTCAAAGAAGATTATTTATGCAAAGGTGTAAGCAGTATTTGCTAACCATGTTAATTTAATTTAATTTAATTAATAGGGGTATAGTTATAGATAACAGAATAAAGAATGTATTTAATGTATTATATCATAGTATCTGTCTAGATTTGGCTCGTTGAATAGTTAGTACTCCTGCCCACACTGGTTATGGATGTCAGCATAATTCTATTTGCTGGATATAGTATTATCTCTATTATCATTACCATTCTTTACATGCTAGGCATTAAATATTGTGTGAAATAAATGAGATGATGTTTGCATCAGATGCTATACGCTACTACACTATACTACTTTACGCTCTGCCCTTCTACCCTTTTCAATTATAACTGCGAGAAGTGCGACGAATGCGACTTGGAATACCTGTACTGCTATACCCATCTCGTTTACTGGTCCTCCTCTGTTTGTTATGGGGTTTGGAACCCTAGTTATAGCCCATAGCACTATCAAGCCTATTGTACCTCCAATACCTACATAGTTGAATATGTTTGAGTACTGCTTTATTGTTGGAAGTACCCAGAAGAGTTGCAGTACTCCTGCTATCAAGAAGAAGGCTCCACTTGCAACATTGAACTCAAGTAGCCTAGGAGCCATTATAAGGTGCAGTATCCCTCCTATTGCAGTACATGCTGCTGCAGCGTATAGTATGCCTCTCATGATAATATTAGAGGCTCATGCTTGCTATGAACATATCTATCATCTAAGGCTTATTATAACCTTACAAGCTTATTATATTCTATAGAGTTGATTCTTGCTGCAGTAACCTACTCTCAACTATGAGAACAAGCAATGTATTTAGCATTAGCATGAGTAGAGTAGAGTTATGTTGAATAGCAATAAGAAGTATGCAATTGTAGCGGTTGTTGCTGCTTCTGCTGTTATAGTTGCAACTATTGGACTTGGTATAGCAGTAGCACACAAGTACGCCTCTACGTCCCAGATACAGGGCTCAGCCAACCTTGCTGCTGTTATAGAACAGTTCATAAAGGAGAACAGGAAGGTTACGTTTGAGTCTGCATCAAAGGTTGTAGAGGCTAGCAGAGCTGGTACCATACTTACTGATGGAAGGTTCACCGTTATGCAGGGTTATCTAGTATACGTATTCAGAGTTATAGATCGTGCAAATGGTGAGCTCTACACAATGGTAATAGATGCTGGCAATGGGTCAGTGCTCTATACATCAGAGCCAGTAACATTCAGATCAACTAGATATGCAGATGCAAATATAGCAGTAAGCATGTCTAGCGCAGCATCAAATGCAGTCAAGGAGGTTGCAAATGCTACCGTTGAATCTGGTAGGTTAAGGATTGGTAGTGATGGTAATGCACTTTATACCTTCATCGTTAGGGATGGTGAAGGTAAGTTATATAAGATAAGTGTTAGTGCAGGAGATGGTAACATTATGGATGTTGTGGAGGTTGACAGTAAGAAGGACAGTAAGAAGGACTGGAAAGGGTACTGGTATGGTCATGATGGCTACCACGGTTATGACTATGGATACAAACATAAATGGAAGCATTAACACATAGCATTACCAACTTTTATTATTTAAATAAATCTTGTACCTAAAACTATCTATGCATGAGTATGATGTTGGTAGTAATGATAACGATGATGATATACATGTAACAGCAGACCTACTATATGAACTTGCAAGTTCAAGCAGATTGGCAATACTCTACGAATTGAGCAAGGGAAGAGAGTTAAGGCTTGGCGATGTTGCAAGAGCGCTGAACCTTACGATGCAAGAGACTCATAGGAACATGGTTAGGCTTGTTGATGCAGGTCTTGTTACAAAGAACACCAATGGCAGGTTCATGCTAACTGAGTACGGTATGCTTAGTGCTAGGCAACTTGACTACTTCAGATTCATAGCAAAGCATAGAGACCTCCTAAGATCATACACATTAACAAAGGTACCAAGTGTATTCATTAACAGACTGAACGAGCTTGTTAACTGCAGGGTGGTTCATGGTGTCTCTGTTGTACTTGAGAAGCTGAAGGCGTTGGAGGCTAGAGCTGAGGAGTACCTCTACATAATAGTTGCACAAGCATGGTATGAGGAGGGTAACATCCTTATAGATAGGTTGAGTAATGGTATCAATATAAGGATGATCCTTACCAATAGCACTATAGTGCCCAAAGAGATAATAGGGTGTTGGTGCTGCTATATATGTATCGGAGAGACAGGCAGGGCTTATGCTACCAAACCTATCTGGCATATTTGACATGAACATGCTCTTCCTAAGCGATGATAAGTACTTTCATACATGGTGCAGTGATCTCTTCATACACTACTGGAACAGTGCTGATGAAGCAAAGGGTGTAGAAAGGATAGTTAAAGTAGTTGAGTAAATAGTAATAAGACTGTGCGTTAATTCATTATGAATTAATTCATATATTATGCATGAATATAAAGATAAAGGGAAGGAGAAGAAAGATGAGGAGAAGGAGAAGGAAGGGTATGCTTGAGGAACTCCTAAGCAAGGCAATACATGCAGATGATATCAATGCCTACACTGTTGTCTACAGGGATAAGGATATGCTGAAGGAGTTGAGTCTTGAGGAGTTCCTTAGACTATCTGAGAACTTTCAGAGCATACCTGCAAGTAGGATAGTTTATGTTAAGAAGTATGGAAATGAGGTATATTCCTCATCAAGAGCAAGGTAGAGTAGGAATAATTTATGGATAGATTGAGATATATAGATAGATAGATAAGATAAATGGATTGATTGATAGATGGAGAGATTGATATGCCTACCTGTATGACTTCTGCCTTCTCCTCCTTGCTCCAGGACCACCAAACTTCTTTGGCTCCTTCTGCCTTGGATCCCCTATGAGTAGATGCCTATCATACTCAATTATCCTCTTCCTTATCTCTTCCCTAACATTCTTTGGTAGTGGATGATCTTTAACCTCCCTCTTGCCTTTAGCATAGCCAGTTAATGCTCTTGCTATAGCGATTGCAGATGCCAATGCTTGACCAATAACACCTCCTCCTTCAACCTTAACCTTAATATCAACCTTATCCCTTGCATCCCCAGCAAGTACAACTGGGGTTAGGATGATATATCTAGCAACCTCTGGCTCGATTATCTCCAAAGGGGTATTGTTTATCCATACCCTCCCTTTACCCTCGCTTATAACTGCTACTGCTCTAGCAGTCTTCCTAGCCCCTGGGTATAGTTCCATCATACTGCTACTACTCATGGACTCCACCCTATTGATCTAGCAAGATCATATATACTTATGTAGTATGACTCTGGCTTCCTTATCTTTGCATCCTCAAACGCCTTGAACTCTGCACCTGCATACTCCTCTGGCACACCTATGTATACTCTAAGCCTCTTCATTGCACTTATACCCTTTGGCCTCTTCCTTGGTAGCATACCTCTTACCATCCTCCTTATTATGTTATCTGGCCTCCTTGGATGGAATGGACCATGCTTTGGATGCACAACACTTGCTATCTCTAGGAATTCATGCCACTCCTCTATAACAGAACTTCTCTTACCACTTATAAATGCCTTCTCTGCATTGACTATAACTACACTCTTACCTTCTAATAGTAGCTTTGCTACGTATGAGCATAGTCTACCTGCTATATGCCCTGTAGCATCAACAACTATAGGACTGCCCTTACTATCATCATCATTGCTCTTAACCTTAAGATCCTGCTTAGCATCACTTCTGCTAGACAATTATCCTCACCCCAGTACCCTTTGGGTTCATCCTAACCAACTCATCTATACTCAACACCTTCCCTTTTGCATTTAGTATCTTCTTTACAGCCGTGTTGGAGAATGAGAATGCTGCTACAGTAACTGGATATTCTATGCTACCAGAGCCCAATACCTTCCCTGGCACTATGATCATACTGCTAGTGTTAGTATTACTACTCCTGCTGCTCTTACTACTACTACTGTACCTTGCTATCTTCGATACATTAACCTCTGCCCTCCTACTCCTAGGCCTAGCAAGCAACTCCGCTACCCTACTCCATATAGGAGCATCATGCTCCTTTGCTGCTCTCTTGAGCATCTCTATACACTCAACCAATACTGGGTTTTGCATCTGCATATGCTCTCAACCCTCCTATGCTATCACCAATCCTGGTTATCTTCTTCTCTAATATGTTTATAGCCTCAACCAGTATATCCCTTGCATGTAATGAGCCTACAGACTCCAACTCAAGTATGTAATCATCTTTGCTGCTATCAACCTCCTTCACAACAGATATGGTTGTAGGCTGCCATTTTGCATGCATCTTCCCTATACCTAGCCTTGCATATGCCTCAAGCCTTATACTCTGCCCCTTTGCAAGTGTTACTATGGGTATATTCTCACTTATAGGCTTGACAGACTCATCCTCAGATACAAGATCTGAAGATAGTACAGTTCTACCCCTCTCATCTGCAGTAACATCAAGGTAGAGTAATACCCTACACTTTGGACATCCTAAAGGACTCTTACACTCACATTCATCCTGCATAACAAACCTGTGAAGTGGTGTAGACAATGGTATAAGCCCTAGCCTATGTGCAAGTATCTCATCGTGCATAACTGATGAGTTCTCATATATAACAACATCATCTATTGCCATTGTTGGTACCTCTACCATTGCAATCCTCCTCAAGGCATTAACATACTGGATAGGGTAGCCTGTGAGCCTAACCGCTATCCTATGCTCTGATTGCTCCACCACCTTTATCATACTAACCCTAACCTCTTCTGCAAGAAGAGTACCATTTAAAAATCTACCGCTAGGAGAGATCAACCATTATACTTGCTTTGCATATTAATATATAGGTGTGCAATAAGATTTAAACCATGGCAGATAAACTAAGCATAGTTAGGCTTATTATTGAAGGGGAGAAGTTTGAGATACTGGTCAAGCCGGATCCAGCACTAGAGTACAAGATGGGCAAGAGGAGTGATATCTCAAACATACTGGCAAGTGATGAGATATACACTGACTCTAGCAAGGGTAATAGAGCATCAAAGGAGAAGTTGGAGAAGTACTTTAGAACCTCCAACACTATAGATGTTGCAAGGATCATACTTGAGAAGGGCGAACTCAACCTTACAAGTGAGCAGAGGAGGAGGCTTGTGGAGGAGAAGAGGAAGCAGATAATAAACATAATAACCAGATCATACGTTGATCCAAAGACCCATCTACCCCATCCACCACTGAGGATAGAGCAGGCTATGGAGGAGTGCAAGGTCTCAATAGATCCATTCAAGAAGGCTGAAGATCAGGTTAAGAGCGTTGTTGATGCTCTAAGGAGTATACTCCCAATGAAGTCTGAGAGGCTGAAGTTTACTCTTATAGTACCAGCACAGTACGCTGCACAATCATACAGTGTGATAAAGAGCATGGGTGAGATAATCAAGGAGGAGTGGCAGGCTGATGGTTCTCTAAAGGTTATAATAGAGATACCTGCTGCAATACAGGCGAATATGATGGATAGGCTAGCATCGATAACAAAGGGTACAGCGCAGGCGGTGATGATGAGATGATAGCAAAGAGGTATGTGCTTCCAGGGGATCTGATAGTTGAGGGTAACCCTCATCTCAAGCCATTGGCAAATGTTATAAAGGTAGGGGATAGACTGCACTCCACAAGGATAGGGATAGTTGAGATAAGCCAGAACGGTGTTAAGGTAATCCCGCTCTCTGGCATATACATACCAAGGGTTGGTGATCTTGTGATAGGTAAGATAATAGACTACTCGGCACTTGCATGGGAGGTTGATATAAACTCATGCTTCCTAGGTCATCTCCCAGCACAGGATGTATTTGGGAAGGAGTTCTCACCAAGCAGAGATGATCTAACGAAGAGGTTCAACATAGGAGATGTTATAGCATGTAGGATACTCAACTTTGATAGGACTAGAGACCCATTGCTTACAGTTGCTGATAAGGATCTAGGCAAGATAAGCGAGGGGGAGATAGTGAAGATAAACCCAACCAAGGTACCAAGGCTTATAGGTAAGAGGGGTTCAATGATACAGATGATAGAGCAGTTGACAAGATGTAGGATATTGGTTGGGCAGAATGGTGTGCTTGTAGTTACAGGAGCAAACAAGGATGCAATGCACGTAGCGGTTAAGGCTATAAGGATGGTTGAGGAAGGTGCACATACAGCAAACTTAACAGAGAGGGTCAAGGAGATGCTTCAGGGGGTGCAAGTAGGAAGA
>BEHG01000056.1 GCA_002898655.1 archaeon HR04 | reverse complement strand
TTCAAGTATATCCTTCTTGTTTGCATTAAGGTAGTTCTTTCCTTTATCAGCATCCTTCAACCTCATATGGTAGAGCCTCAGATCCCTGTGAAGATCTGGTACATGCTCTATAAGTATTGAGCCAAAGAACCTTGGCTCAATTAATCTGCTCATATGCTCTATTGCAGCATCAACATCGCCCTTCTCAACGCTACTCCTTGTCTTATCTATCTCCTCGCTTAACTCCTTGAATACATGGACCCTCTCAAGTACATCCTTACTCCTGTTCCTGTTCCTGTTCATGTTCATGTTCTCATCTGCATCTGTATGCATGGCCTGTGGCTTCTCTAAGCCTAGCCTACTTGCAAGTTCTGGGGCAAGTTCGTACTGATCCTCCTTGCCCATTGTTAAACCCAACTGTATACCTGCCTTCTTAACTATAAGTCCCTTCAGCAGTAATGAGTTCAATGCCTCCTCTATCTCCTGCCTATTCATCCCTGTAACCCAGATTATCTTACCAACGTTGCTGTGCCCCATCCTTATGGCTTCTAGCACAACAACCTCCATCACCCTCTTGAAGACTACATCATGCTTTATATTATCAAGATCTCTATCCTTAACAGCCTTCCTTGCATACGCTATATCTATCTCTATTGCTCTCTTCAATGCATCTATAGCCTCCTCAACCCTCCCTGCGAGTGAGAGGTAGCATGCTTTGTTGTACCACCCCATCCCATCGTTCGGATCTATATCTATAACCCTATTAACACACTCTATAGCCTTATCGTAGTTCTTCATCTTATAGAATGCTAGAGCCTTGAGGTTCCACGCCTCAGTGTTGTTTGGCTCTATTGCTAATGCCTTATCATACGAGATTATTGCTTGGGAGTAGTTGTTGAGGTGGAAGAAGCAGTAACCCCTCTTTATCCATGCATCTATTAAGTTTGGATCAAGCCTTAGAGCAAGATCGAAGTACTGTATAGCCTCATCTAGGTTCTCATCAGCCATCTTGTTCAAGCCCTTCTTGAAGAGGTCCTGCACTGCAGAAGTCTGCCTCTGCCCACCCTGACCTTTACTAACCTCACCCTCACCACCATCCTCATCCTGCCTCTCGCTACCCTTTCTGGTAGCCCCCTTTGAAGAGCCCCAGAAGAATTTACCCATATCTCTATTACTTGGTTATAAACATAAATAGGTTTTGGTCTCTAACATGTAAGGTATAGCATAGTGTACAAATAGCAACAAAATAGTTGAATATAGTGTATGAGGATGATTAAAAAGGAAGTTAAGTTATGATAGTAAGGATGGAAGGTAATGAAGGGGGAGAAGCGTATCCAGTCAAGAGCTATGAAGGGTTTGAGCAGAAGGTTGTGGATGGCTACACAATCTACAAGAGCAGCAAACGTTGGGTTGCATTGGTTGTTGTTGAGACAAGCAATGGAAGGGAGTTGAGGCTATACTCATGGGAGATGAGGAAGGGTGAGTGGAAGGTTGCCCTTGCAAGCCAGAACGTTGGGTTCTGGGACTGGGATATCATAGTTGGGAAGGTGAAGGAGTTCAAGGAGAAGTATGCAATAAAGCGATAACAAGTTTACAGATGCCATACCTTGCTTCCTCACTCTCCTCTCTTTACTTACAAGCAATCCAATCTGGAGGGATGCTATTGTAGCTCATGTACCAAGTATAGCCCTCTTCATCTCCTCTGCCCTACCTCTTATTATGTAGTACATCTCAAGCAACTCCTCTTGGTTCATAGCCCTCCTATTCATAACTGTGAAGTAGTTGTAGAATCCGCCTATTATCTCCCCAACAGCTATGCCTAAAGCAAAATCAGCATCATTACTTATCAATGGTCTGAACGACCTTGCAATGTTAACAAAGTCAGCACTCTGCATTATTGTATCATCGATCAACTGCTCAAGCACATCCCTGAGTTGCTTATTCAAGCCCATGTACATCTATTGCTCCAACAGATAAATAATCTTATTCTGTAGTTAATTATTTATTCTAGGTTGTAGAGATGCTAGTATCATGCATCTATGGCATGATATAGAGCCTGGGGAGCATATACCAGAGATAGTCAATGTAATAGTTGAGATACCAAAGGGTTCACAGAACAAGTATGAGTATGATAAGGATAAGAATGTAATAAAACTTGATAGAGTGCTCTTCTCCCCCCTCCACTATCCTGGTGACTATGGACTCATACCAAGAACACTTGCAGAGGATGGTGACCCTCTTGATGCTCTAGTACTTGTAAGCAACCCAACATATCCAGGGGTGCTTATACAAGCCAGACCTATAGGACTGCTGAGGATGGTAGACTCTGGTATGAAGGATGATAAGATTCTATGCGTAGCAAAGGATGACCCTAGGTATGAAGGGTACAAGAGCATGATGGATATGGAGGAGCATGTGCTTAAGGAGATAGCACACTTCTTCCAGGTGTATAAGCAGCTTGAAGGCAAAGAGGTTGAGGTTATAGGCTGGAAGGATGCTGATGAGGCTAAGCAGGTGATCCTTAATGCTATAGAGAACTACAGAAAGGGGTTAATTGAGAAGCGTTAAAGCAAGAAAGGTATTACAATCAAAAAATTTAGATGCAAGTGTATATGATTTACCAATATGAGTAAAAGTATGATGGATGAAGCATCGCCATACGATATATTCTGGGAGCTTGCTGGTGAGTTAAGGAGGAGCATACTCTTCAAGTTGGGTGAGAAGAGCATGAAGCTCTCAACACTTGCAAAAGAGTTGGATGCTACAGTGCAAGAGGTTCACAGAAATACCAACAGGCTAATGGATGCTGGGCTTGTGAGGAAGGATGCTGATGGGATGCTCTCACTAACAACATATGGTAGGAGTGTGATAACACAGATACCATCGTTCGAGTTCCTAGCAAAGAACAAGCACTACTTTGAGGAGCATACGTTTGGAGATCTACCAATGAAGTTCATACAGCGTATTGGTGCACTTAACAACACTGAACTTATCAATGGTGTTGTTGCAGTGCTTGAGAGGTGGAAGATGATGTATGCTAATGCTCAGGAGTATATAATGGAGTTGATGGCTCAAGTGCCTCTAGACCTTATAGAACCTCTAGTAGAGAGGGTGAGGCAGGGTATAAGATTCTCATACATATTTGGCTACAATACCATAGTACCAAAAGGTAGGAGGGAGATACTCAATAAGCTAGGCTGGCAGGAGTACATAAGGAAGGGTATAGTTGAGAGGAGGATGTGTGATAGGGTTGAGGTGATGGTTATAGCAACAGATAAGCATGCTGCTGTACTCTTCCCCGATCAGCATGGTAATACAGATCTTAACCATATGCTATTTGGTAGCGATCCATTGTTCCGTGAATGGTGCATAGACTTCTTCAGGTACAAGTGGTATGCCTCTGGCTCATTCGATGAGAGTAGGTTGAAGGAGGTCTAGCCTGTATGTAAAATTAATGAATAATAAGCTGCATTCTTGATGATTATTCTAGAAATGATATTCTTATTATTTTATGCTGAAGCATGTTTATATTCAAATTCTTATAGTGTAGTATTGGTGACCAGGATGATAGAGGTATACGCAATAATTGCGTTCGTGCTAGGGATGTTCGGTACATATACAGTACTTGATATAATAAGTAAGAGGAAGGGTAAGGCTCACATTACAATGGTAAGAAGTAAGTAAGTAGCATAACAGAGACTCTCTATCTTTTTTTCTATCTGAGTATCTATCTTTATTATTTATAATCCCATTACATCCAACAAAAATTGGGTAAAGATCAATTCATCAACCATGCTATAGGGATATCCTGATAGTGCCCATCTGGGAGTATGCGTCTTATGGATATAGGTAGTGCCTTACTGCTCAGTTCGTACTCTGCTATTGAGATAGGATCTACTGCATCCTTTGGTATCTGTATGAGTGGTGGTGCGCCTAGAGATAGTTGCAGTGCCCTAGCACCAACTATCCTAGCCTTCTCAAACCTTGTTAGCCTAGCAGGACCTATCAGAACCTTTCTATCATCTGCTCTAACCTCTACAAGGTTGATGCTTACCTCATTGCTACCCTTCAATGGCTGCTCCTGCTTCAGTTGTGCTTGCTGATCTACTTGAGGTGTTCTCTCTACCTCAACAACAAGTGTAGAACCTGCTTGTGCTTGAGCATCCTTCATCTCAGCACCCCCTTTGCCTACAGCATCTTTAACATCATGCTCTTGCTTACCAGCATCATCGCCCCTTCCCTTCTCTTCCTTCTTTGACGCTTTACTCTTCTTTGACTTGGAAGGTTTGCCCTCTTCTACCAAACAGATGCAGAATCTTTGACAATACAAATAAACGTTACTGCTGGTGAATGCTTGCATAATGTCTGTATCTAGGATAAGGCTTACTCTAGAATTGAAGGGTAAAGGTAGGTGTGAGTGCGAGTTTGCTAGGCATCTAGCCCCACTCACAGTAGGCTCAATACTTAGAGCATTACCAATAGAGGGTAGGGCTCATAGGTACGATGGACTCTTCATCTACATGGAGACAGGGCTAACAGTTGGTAGGGAGAAGCAGAGGGATGAGTTCAAGAGAGGGGATATAGGGTTCATGGTTGCAAATGGTGCTGTATGCGTATTCCTCAAGGATATAAAGGGTATGATGTTCAACCCTTTGGGAAGGGTCATAAGCAATATTGAGGTGCTTGAGTATACAAGCGCTGGAGATGTACTCTTGCTTACATCTGCCTAATAATTATAAGATGCTATAAGATGCTACACTATACCATACACTCAATAATAATACCTCTCTACCTATTTGGTAGCCTTGCTATCTACAAGTTGATAGACGTAGTGCCCACTATAGCCTCCAAACCTCTTAAGCATACCTTGAGCCTCAAACCTCTTCAGCATAGAGTTTGCAACTGAGACCTTAACCCCTATGCTCCTTGCTAGTGCATGAGCAGTTATAGCCTTGAGGGACGATAGGGTATTGATCACCTGTTTATCATCAACCATCACAGCACCTCTCTGCCTCTCCTCACCCTTCTCCTTCTTGCCCTTCTCCTTCCTAGCCTCTTGCTCCTGTTCCCTAAGCTGCCTCTTAACCTCTGCTCCTATTGACTTCTTTCCTGCTCCACCCATGCGATTGAGTTGGGGCAACCAACTTATTAACCTATCATGTTAAATCTGCTGTATGGACTACTCTACAGTGGTAGATGTATTCAACGAGATGGAGGCTACAAGCAAGAGAACAGAACTTACCGATCTCATAGTT
This sequence comes from archaeon HR04, assembly GCA_002898655.1. GTDB lineage: Archaea > Thermoproteota > Nitrososphaeria > Nitrososphaerales > Nitrosocaldaceae > Nitrosocaldus. Next base: position 3,031 of record BEHG01000056.1, on the reverse strand, counting down.
AGATTGCTCAAGAGCACTCCAAAAGAACTCGTAGACAAGGTTGTATACCTCATGCTTGGAAGACTAAGGCCAGAGTATGAGGGTATAGAACTTGGTATAGCGGATAGGATGGCCCTTAGAGCACTATCCATATCCTCTGGCATTGATATGAAGAGGGTTGAGGAGATGTATGTGAGGAGAGGGGATATAGGCGAGGCTGCTGAGGAGGCATTGAGCAAGAGGCTTCAATCAGTACTCTTCAAGGATAGGCTAACTGTAGAGAGGGTTTACTCTACACTAGAGAAGGTTGCAATGCTCAAAGGCGAAGGTTCTCAAGATGTAAAGATAAGGTACATATGCAACCTGCTCAACGATGCTGAGCCTAGAGAGGGTAAGTACATACTTAAGATGGTTACTGCTAAGTTAAGGCTAGGCATAGCAGATTACACACTGCTTGATGCACTAGCAATAGCATTCACAGAGAGCAAGGAGAATAGAGAGGTGCTTGAGAGGGCCTATAACCTTACAAGTGATCTTGGGTTGGTAGCAAAGGTGCTAGTCTATGGAGGGCTTGATGCTGTAAAGGCGATAAGGATGGAACTCTTCAGGCCTATAAGACCGATGTTGGCTGAGAGGGTCTCAAGCGCTGAAGAAGCACTTGAGAGGATGGGAGGAAGGTGTGCTGCAGAGTACAAGCTTGATGGCGAGAGGCTCCAGATACACAAGCATGATGATACAGTTAAGATCTTCTCTAGGAGGCTTGAGGATATAACCAATCACTACCCTGATGCTGTAGATGCTATAGCAGGTATAAGAAGGGCCAGAGACCTCATAGTGGAAGGGGAGGCTGTTGCAATAAATCAGGATACCCAGGAGTATCTACCTTTCCAGGAGTTGATGCATAGGCGCAGGAAGTATGGTATAGAGGAGGCTATGAAGGATTATCCTATAACCTTGAACCTATTCGATATCCTCTACATAGATGGTAAGGAGTGCATAGATCTCCCATACATGGAGAGGAGGAGGATACTTGAGGATCTCATCTCTGATGTAGAGAGTAGTAATAGTAATAGTAGGATGGTCAGTATAGTTCCTATGCTTATGGTAAGCGATGCAAAGAGCATAGAGGATTACATGTTTAAGGCAATAAATGAGGGGTGCGAGGGGCTAATGCTCAAGGATCTTAACAGCCCATACAGGGCTGGTGCAAGAGGCTATGCATGGATCAAGTTGAAGAGGGAGTATAGGAGTGAGTTGGCAGATACCCTAGACCTTGTTGTAGTTGGTGCATTCCATGGTAGAGGTAGGAGGGCTGGAAGGTATGGTGCGCTGCTCCTAGCATCATACAATAGGGAGGATGATACATTCTACACAGTATGCAAGGTTGGTACAGGGTTCACAGATGAGGATCTGGAGAGGTTCCATACCATGCTCAACCCATACATACTCAAGCATAGACATGTTAGGGTGAACTCAAGGCTTGATGCTGATGTATGGTTCGAGCCCAAGATAGTTATAGAGGTTATAGCATCTGAGATAACGCTCAGCCCATTGCATACATGTGCACTGAACGTTATAAGGGAGGGTAATGGACTAGCGTTGAGGTTCCCAAAGTTCACTGGAAGGATAAGGGATGATAAGAATGCTGAAGATGCTACAAGTGTTGATGAGATAGTATCTATGTATAGGAGGCAGTTGAAGGTTACAAGGCAGGTTCAGACTAGTGAAGGAGTGTAGATAGGATAGGATGATGAGTGATTTATTATCAATTAATTGAGCAGTAGTAGCAAGAGCGTCTGATGGTTAAACTGACTGAATGGATGGATTTATTGATTTATGGATTTATTGATTTATGGATGGATAAGTGAATAAGCATTCCATCGCAACTAATAAACCATCTATCACCTGATTTAATTTACACCTTCATGACTGCTCTATTATCACTGTTAACCTCTGAATGTTGGGGAACCTCTTCCTTACACTCTTCTTTATGTTATCAGCAAGTATCTTGAACTCAGCAACGGTCATGCTACCATCAAGCACCACATTTATATCAGCATACAAGAATGGTCCCATAGGACGCAATAGTATGTTGCTAACCTTTACACCATGGCTCCTCTCGATAAGGGTCTTTACCTGCTCAACAATCTGAGGATTACTTATTATATCCAATAGCACCAGTGAAGAGTCCTTGAGTATGTAGTATGATATGGAGAAGATGAATGCTGCTATTATTAGAGCACCTATAGGATCTGCCTGTGGGAAACCAAGGTAGACTGCTACAAGTATGCTGAAGAACCCTATCACTGAGGCCATGCTATCCTTTATTGCATTCCTTGCTCCAGCCTTCAATGAGAGTAGTTTATACCTACCTGCTATCCTATTCATCTGCACTGCCCTATAGCCAGATATGCCAGCAGCAGATGCAAGGGTTATCAGTGCTATCTCTGGATGCACAATCTCTATAGGATCTATCAACGCCTCTACTGCTCTAACTATTATCACTATACCCATTCCAACCATGCCTATTGCAGCAACGAATGCAGCGAAGCTCTCTATCTTGTAGTAGCCTAACCAAGGTTGGTTTGCATCACTGCTTGAACCATTGCTTCCCTTATTATTCTGCTTAGTAGCAAAGAATAAGCCAAGTAGTACTATGAGTATTATTGCAGAGTCACCAAACGAGTCTATACCATCTGCTATGAGCACTACACTATTGCTTATTAGTCCTAGGGCTACCTCAGCAACCCCAAGCGCAAATAGGGTTATGAATGTTATCTTGGATACCCTTCTACCAGCATCAAAACCCACGATATGATCATCACTACCACTACTACTATCCATAACTTCTGGTACAGGATTAGATTATTCAACATACTATATAAGATTTTACCATACGAGGCTGTGTAGGCATATCATGCATATCAGACAAGATAAGATGCCTTGCATTATACTATACCAACCATTAAATATCACTACTGAGGAGTATGCATATGCCTATATTTGCAAAGGTGAGCGAGAAGGAGATAACCAGAGCTATAGCGGAGATGTT
>BEHG01000055.1 GCA_002898655.1 archaeon HR04 | reverse complement strand
ACCTTCAGATTCAAAAAGAGAAAGGAGGTGGTGAAAGGGAAAATAGCTTGGGATTGTAACGAGAAGAGCATCGATGGATTCAACCCAAAGCTTGGATGGGTCAAAATAGATTTAACGAGACTATTCCACATCCACAGGATCTACGAGTTGAAGAGAAAGAGGCTTCAGAGGCTCACATCAAGAAAACCCTTGCTTAAAGCAATTTTAAAGTATTCGAAGAGAGAAAAGAATAGATCAAAGGACTTCATACATAAGCTGACAACTTTCCTAGCGAAAAAGTTCAAAGGATATGCTCATGGGTTCGAGGACTTGAATAAGAAAGGCATGTTCACACATTCAAGAAAGCATAATAGGAACATTGCAAAGAGCGATTGGAAGACAGTGCAAACTCTAATGGCTTACAAATCCATGGTCGTTATCCTCAACCCAAAGGATACAACAAAAAGATGCTCCAGATGTGGGATGATTAATGCCCCGAAAGGAGCAGTGTATGAGTGTAGCTGTGGGTTGAGGATTGATAGGCAGTTGAATGCATCTATAAACCTATACCTTCAGATGGAGGGGCTTTCTCCAAGTCCAAGGCTCTTCAAAGAGCTTATGAAGGCTTGGAGTGGGTTCACCCTGACAGGGGAGGAGGCTGATGAAGGGCTCGATGAACTCATGAGAGCCTTTAGGCTGATGAATCCCAAGAGCTATGTATGTCTATCAATGGCTATATAGCTCAGAACCCCTTATCAACTCTATAGTTCTATCTACTGCAACCCTAGCCAATGATGCATCCATACCATCCATTATGTAGCATCCAACTACAAGTATCCTGCTTGTATCATCCTTGATCGATGTTCTAAGCGCATCCCTATAAGGGAATACATGTATAACCCCTTGCTCATCAGCAAGCACTATCTCCTTCCCAGCAAGTCTACTAGCCTTGCCTGTAATGTCAACAAACTCTTCATTGCTTATAGCTCTTCTAAGTACAAGCCCGCCCTTAACCATTGTAAGATCGTATATGCCTATTGGTACTAAGGTCTCTATCGATGCTATATTGCCTGCATCTACAACGTTGTTTATCCTTGGCATCTTCCCCATCAAGAACCTCCTTACCAATGCTTCGCTTGATGGTCTAACCTTTGTAGGATCTATGCCTAACCTCCAATAAAAGTCCCTTAATGCTCTAACAACTGGATGGTTCTTCAGATCATCCTTGTTCAGTACTAGTTTCTCTCTCAACCCATCTATCACATAGCTGTAGTCGTAGTCATGCCTTACCTTGACATCCATAGCCTTTGCATACAGGCTTACCCTGTAATCTCTAACCTCCTCTGCAATATGTATGCTTACCATACTTGTATGCTTACTACTATCGATGCTCATACCATTAACTAACCAAGGATAAATAAATAAATAATAATCTATCCATTGATTATAAAACACCCAAATATAGTGTAATTCTTACTTGATATATACGAATACTATCCAAATATAGGTAACTAATTTATATATCATACTTATCATTACGAAAAATTTTTATCCTTAGGCTAGGGTAGTAGGATCATGCAGCCAAGGAGTGATGAGACTGATGACAACTATGTTGAGTATAGGAAGAGCATACTAGTCTACAAGATCATCTTCTATGTATGTGCTGCAATAATGCTGAGCATAACTGTATATGCTATTGCTGAGAGCCTTAGAGAGTACCTTGCAAGTGGTAGTGTAGTGATAGGCGAGGTTCTAGTGAATACTGAGGTACCATTCAAGGGCTTCGCAAAGCTTGTAACCTATCTCATGATCTCCTCAGTCGTTGGATGGTACTGTGTAACCAAGATAGGGAGGGAGAAGACTAGGAATATCTCTGCTAGGAATAGAGCGATACTCAAGTTGATAGCATTAGCAATAGCAGTTGTTGCTTTGTATGAGTTGGTATACAACTTTGTAGTCTGGAATGCTCTCATGACTGCAGATGCTATAAGTGGGATAATAAGGATAGATGTCCTCAACATCCCCTACCCAAACCCAAAGACACCTTGGAGCCTTGTATTTGCTACAAAGATGTTCCTTGCTGCATTTGTGATAAGTGCTCATGCATTCTACCTCATGTCTAGGGATGAGAGAAGGGCATTTGATAGGTTAAGTAAATAAAATAGTAGCCATAGCCACATTTAAATAATCACTACCCTACTATATATGCATGTCATATCCATCTGAAGAAGGGGGAGAGGATGAGTATGAGGATGTAGAGTCTCTACTCAACAAACCTGTTGAGTATGTACTAACAACAAACGTAGTTACGCTTGAAGGGAGTATGAGTGCTGCAGATGCTGCTTCAATTATGAAGGAGAGGAACTCTAGGAGTGTGCTTGTAACACACAATGGCGAGGCTATAGGTATAGTTACGAAGACAGATATACTCTTCAAGGTTATGGCTCAAGGCAAGAACCCAAACAAGGTTAGGCTAAGGGAGATAATGAGTTCACCAATCATAACGATATCACCAAAGACAAGCATAAGCGATGCTCTAGCAGTTATGGAGAAGCATGTGTTAAGGCAGGTTATCGTAAGTTCTGGCTCAACTGTTATAGGCATGGTTACTAGAGAAGGTCTCTTTGAGAAGATACATAAAGCAAGCATGGTTACATCACAGACTGCGCTGAAAGGCACACCTGTATGCATAATAAACCCAAAGGCTATAGCGTATGTTAAGGAGGCTGTTGAGGCAAAGCTATCATGCCCATACTGTGGTTCACCATTCGATGACAAGAATGCCTTATCAAAGCATATAGATAGATTGCATATAGGCTCTGGTGTACTTGAAGGGGATGTTAGGAGGATAATAGAATAGAGGTAATAGAATAGAGTTGGTTAGTTAATGATCTATCTGCTTGAGCATATCTGCTGGCTAGCATATTAGTTAGTGTTCACTAACTGGTCAAATATTTGTGATATATATATCATTCTTGCTTAACCTTCTTGATGATGAAGCCAATAGCATCAAGGATAGCAATTGCAGTTATTACTGCAACTGTACTCATGGTATCAAGCATTGCACCAAGCATGATGATGGTATATGGAGCAACTAACTGCACTGCTACCTATGGAGATGATTGCTATGCTGTAGGTATGTATGATTTCAGGGTACAGTCTTTGGGTGCTGGAGTGAAGCAGAAGGTACCATACCCATCCAATACGGTTGGATACATGGTTAGTCCATTATGGGTCATCCTAGGAAACGGCAGATTATTGGAGATAGGTTGTTGGATAGCAAGTGCATCGTACACACCAAAATGGTATTGGGCTCTGGATGGAATTATTCAGAAGAGATGGTGCACTAACAATACATGTCCAAGCAATAACAGTACTTGGCTATTTACTATGCATGATGGTAATGCTGATCAAGTATGGATATTAAGGGTGGGTACTGATACAATAACAACAGGAAGATTAGGATCTACTCTGGCTACAAAGACAGAAGCTGGTTACGAGATAGGTTACTATGATACAAATCCTGGCATAAACGAGTATAAGGAGTTCATGTACTATAAACCAAATACTGGATGGGTGTACATATCTAGTGGTGCAGCAAGTCAGGGATACTATATAAATCCAGTGAATGGTTACACTCTGGATTACTGCAACGCATACAATCACTTTATGGTAGCAAAAGGAGGTGGAAGGAATCTATGTTAAGCAGTAAATGGTTAACTATAATCGGATTAATTGCCATTGTAATTACAACAACTATAATTGTTATTAGCGATCATAACAAGGATAGATACTTAACAGTAACTAATGATGATGTTGAGGTAACAAACAATCTATCTCTACCCCCTCCCTACATGATAAAGAAGGCAACGTTGCCTTCTGTGAAGGATATAGATGAGGCATCAATAGTTGTGAATCACAAACTGCCTTACCCTGAGTACCTTCCTGAAGACTATTCAATCCAGTACATTGGGGCTATAAACGTAGAAGATAAAGATATTTGGGAGGTGGTGATCTTTGCTTGGGATAAGGAGATAACTGATAACACAACTAATAGAGAGTTCTTTTACTATGGAAAGGGCATGGTTATATCAATAAGCAATAACACAAAGAATAGCGAGGCGGTAATAGTTGATGGTGTTAAGGAGGAGGGACAGGAGATAGGTACAGCATTGGATGAACTACTAGCGTTCTACTCAAAGTATGGTGCACACAAACTCACCATAGATGGTTACCAATGCGTAGCATACGATAGCCAGATGGTTGAGGATGCTATAGGAAGGAAGGTACCATTGCTAGCAGAGGTAGCCTGCTTAAAGGATGACCTTTGGATACAGATAAGGGCTTACCTACCAGAGTCTGAACTTGTGAAGGTTGTAGAGTCTATGCTCTAGCCTTTCATCTTTATTTTTAATGGGTACTATACCTAATAGCATAAAGTTTCTTGCAGTATACTAATGATCCCAAATCTTTCATCCTTTTCTGTTTAATAAGGTACCTATCTATCTATAGTTGATAATCATCCTCTACTGTCTCAAGTCGATCTAATCTTCCAATTTAAACTAATCAGCATAACAATCAACTGCTCCCCACTTTATATATTGTAGGAATATTTAAATATGTGGGTTATGAAGAATTAGTGGGATAAGTTCATGGAGATCGTGAAGGTGGATAGGAAAGGTAGGATTCTCATACCTAAAGATATTAGAGAAAAGATTGGGGTAAAGGAGGAGAGTTATGTCAAGGTGAGAGTTGATGAGAAATGCATTACGATAGAACCAATTGAGCCTATAGCTGACAAATACTTTGGAGCTTTCAAGATAGCAAAATGGCCAGATGACCTAGATGAATTTATAACAGAGGTTATGGAAGAATGGTTAATCCAGAAGGCTATGTAGACATAAATATCTTTGTTTATTGGCTTGGCAACCATCCTACCTTTGGCAGAACATCCTATGAATGGATAAGAAGGATTGAAGGAGCCCCACGGGGGAAGTATGTGACATCAGCATTAACATTATACGAGATAATGGTTATAATAGGTGGCTTGACAGGAAAGACCCTAAAGGATCAAGAATTGGTAGAAGGGGTTATAAACTCAATAGAAGGCTTAGCTGGCTTAAGAATAATGCAATTAACAGTAGAAGATGTAACGAACGCAACTAAACTGATGAAAGAATATAGGATCGATTATGAGGATGCTATACACTTGGCTGCTGCATTAAGGAGTAGGGCAAGAGAGATGATATCTAATGATGAGGACTTTGATAGAACTCCATTAAAGAGGATATTCTACTAAATCTAAACCTTCTTGTTAGGCTAGAAACATGTATAGTAACAGATCAAGTATACAATTGTGCCACTTAATAATGTTCTAGATTAGAGGATCTTACATCCAAAATATCGAGCGCTATGTGTAGGTAGTATTCATGCTACATCTAATAATAAAGAATAAAAGTTATTGCATCGTGTATTGGGATGATATGGTGGAGAGTAATGGCAATAGTAGTATAGGCAGGTTATACATCGTTGGCATAGGTCCAGGGTATGAGGAGCATATGACATTTAGAGCAAAGCAGTGCATAGAGGCAAGCAATATAGTGATAGGATATGAGACTTACATCGATCTGATAAGGCATATGCTAGATGGTAAGGAAGTGTATGCATATGCAATGACACAAGAGGTTGATAGAGCAAATCATGCAATAGATCTTGCAAGCAAAGGCAATACAGTCTCTCTAGTCTCTAGTGGTGATCCAGGGATATATGGTATGGCTGGCTTGGTGTATGAGGTACTTGCAGAGCGCAACTGGGATGGTAAGAACCCATACGTTGAGGTTGTGCCAGGTGTATCTGCATTGAATGCATCTGCAGCACTCATAGGCTCTCCATTGATGACTGACTTTGCTGTAGTTAGCATGAGTGATCTGCTTGTACCATGGGATATGATAGTTAAGAGGGTAGAGGCTGCAGCACAGGGTGACTTTGTAATAGTCATCTATAACCCTCAGAGCAAGAAGAGGGTTCATCAACTCAGGGATACTAGGGATATACTGTTGAAGTATAGAAGTGCAAGGACACCAGTTGCTATAGTCAAGGCTGCATATAGAGATTCACAGAGCATAGTGCTTACAGATCTGGAGCATATGCTTGAGTATCAGGATCATCTTGGGATGCTCACAACTATAATAGTTGGGAACTCCTCAACATTCACCTACAAAGGGCTTATGATAAACCCTAGAGGGTACAGGAGCAAGTACGAACTTGTTAGGGAGCAGGTACAACAGCAAGGCTAAGCACATAGTATAGTAAGAGATATTACATTATTCTAGGTAGCAGGGAGTATGGGTAAGAGCACTGATGGATTAGAGTTCGGTATACTCATACCACAAGGTTGGATAGATGATCTGAATGGTTTGACATTCGAGTATGTGAAGAGGTTTGCTCTAACTGCTGAGACTCTAGGCTTCAACTCTCTATGGGCTTATGACCACTTCATCCCATATAAAGAGTACAGACCATTCATAGGCAGACCAATGCTTGAGTGTTGGACACTACTCTCTTACATAGCAGGGATGACATCAAAGGCAAGGATAGGGCAGGTTGTAACATGTAACTCATACAGGAACCCTGCTCTTCTAGCAAAGATGGCATCTACTCTAGATTACATAAGCAATGGTAGGCTTGAGTTTGGTATAGGGGCTGGGTGGTATGAGGAGGAGTACATATCCTATGGCTATCAGTTCCCAAGTGCTAGAGCAAGGATAGAGCAGTTGGATGAAGCACTCAATATAATAAGGGCAATGTGGGTCGATGAAACATGCACGTTCCATGGTAGATACTATAATGTTATCAATGCTGTAAACTACCCAAAGCCTCTACAGAAGCCTCATCCTCCAATCATGGTTGGGGGCTCTGGCAGGCTCTTACTCAAGGTTGCTGCAAAACATGCTGATATATACAACTGCCCCTTTGCAGATATAGATAAGTTTAGTGATAGGCTGAAGGTACTCAAGGAGCATTGCTCAACCATGAAGAGAGATTACAACTCCATAGTCAAGTCATTGCTCATAAGGGTAATAATAGCAGATGGGCATGAAGCATTGATGGAGAAGGTTAGGGCAGTGAAGAGGAGTAATGAAAGCATAGATGAGTTCATTGCAAGGAATAAAGGTTCAACCCTTATAGGTACACCAGATGAGGTTGCAAGGGAACTTCAAGGCTATGCTGCCATAGGTGTTAGACACTTCATCCTCCACCTACTCCCAATTGATACTCTTGAATCATTGAGGCTTCTCATTGATACATGTAAGAGGGTATAATCTAATCTAATAGATCAAGATCTAATTTCGTAAGGCTATATATAGAAGAAAGTATAATGCTGTTTTATGGTTACTCTCTTGAAAGGTATAGTCAGCAGGGTGAGAAGATGGGTAACAGGAGAATCTACACCATAGTTGGTATAATATTTGCAATTGCTCTAGCCTCTACAATTACCATTGGTATAGTAATGCAAGATATCACATCTGAGAACATACCTATAGCTCCCATTGAGTTCTCCATAGAGTTGGATTCAAACAGCATAGATATAAAGAAAGGTGAGAGTAAGACTATCAATATGTATATAACTACTTCAGATAAAGGGTTGAAGGGTAATATAATCATAGAACCAGATTATGTTGATGACATGGAAATTTATAAGCATCTCACGGTAACTGCAGACGATTATTATATTGAGATACCTGCTAGCAGAGGTGATAATACCTTACATACAGTACAATTGAGAGTAAGTGCATCCAATGATGCTCAAGAGGCTCTCTATACATACAGAGTAGGGGTTGTAAGCCTGGATGGTAAGGGTTCTGGTGCCTATCTTAACATCACAGTCTTGCCATAATCTCTTCTCTACCCTACCCTACTCACTCTTCTATTCTATTGCTGTTTTGCCAATACCTCCATTATCTCCTTCCTATTCTTAAAGTACTCTCTAACAGGCTCAACTATTTTGTTAAGGTAGAGTGCAACAGCATTCTTCAGATCAAGAGCATGCAGCCTCTTGCTAGCATATGCTTCTTCCAACTCTTTATAACTTGCGAAGGTTATGCTCCCTCCATACTTTGCTGGTCTATCAACTATAAACTCCTTAAACTCATGGAAGATTATATATCTGGCAATCTCAAGTACTGGATTGCCATCTATGCTCTCTGGGCACCATGCCCTCCTCATCTTCTCCCTTATTACATGCTCATCATCATGAATGAATATACTTGTATGGGGCTTCGATTTGCTCATCTTGCTAGATACCTTAACATCCATACTTGAATCATCCTCTAGCCCAAG
>BEHG01000054.1 GCA_002898655.1 archaeon HR04 | reverse complement strand
ATAACCAGATTCAGATCATAGTATTATTGCACATATATCTGATGCATCTATTATCCTCCCTACTAGATATCTATACTCATATACGCTAGTGCTTAGGACTAAGAACTTGCCTCTCCTTATATGTGATACAATAACCTTGGTTCTCATACCATCTATCTCTGCTATACATCTTACAATCTGGTTATGCTCTATCCTTGGCTCCAACATCACTAACCTATCATAACCTCTCTCCTGCACCATCTCCATCCCTTCCATACCCTTCTTGCCCTCTTTGAACCTTGAACAACTTGCTATATGCTCATCTATGAATCTAGGATTTGTTGATGCCAACCAACCATTGCACCCATTGCATCTCACAATCATAGCATTGCTCTTCTCCTGCTTGCTCATCTCACTCATAATCTTCAACCCATCTCTAACCTATATCTATATTACGCATTTTGTATATAGAAAGTATATCTTTAGATTATCATTTTGCATATTGCTTAATAAAGCCTCTAATATATGTAACGATGGATATGAGTAAGCAGGAGGGAGAAGGGGGAGGAGATGATGCATTTGTACTCTACTCATTACTTGAGAGTAGGATAGAGATGCTTGAGGAGCATGTATCCATGCTTAGAAGGGAACTTGCATCCATAAAGAGGATTATAGATAGGCTTAGGTATAAAGAATGATATATGGATGTTGAGGAAGATTTTAATTGCTTTAACCAAGAGTACTCTCTGGCTTGGTAGCAGTACTGATTGATGGTAAGAGTATTGCAGGCAAGGTAACTGAGCGTGTTAGAAGGACTGTTGAGAGGCTGAAGGAGAAGGGTGTAGAACCTTATCTTGCAACAGTGCTTGTAGGGAATGATGAGGCATCGGCAACGTATGTGAGGAACAAGCATAGGGCATGTGAGCAGGTTGGCATAAAGACCATAAACCACCATCTGCCAGAGGATTACAGCACAGACCAACTCATAGAACTGGTAACTATGCTGAACGAGGATAGGAGGGTACATGGTATACTTGTACAACTCCCTTTACCAAAGCATATCAACCAATTCCTCATCACCAGCATGATAAAGCCTAGCAAGGATGTTGACTGCTTAACACCGTTCAACATAGGCTTACTAGCATATGATGTTGCAAAACTCCTCCCATGTACACCTGCTGGAATAGTTGAGTTGATGAAGCGGTACAGGATAGACCCAGCAGGTAAACATGTTGTTATAATCAATAGGAGCGTGCTAGTAGGCAAGCCTCTAAGCATTATGCTCCTCCACATGGATGCAACAGTTACTGTATGCCACTCAAAGACCACTAACCTGAAAGAGAGGTGTAGAGAGGCAGATATACTGATCACTGCAGTAGGTGATAGATCAAAGTTTGTACTTAGCAAGGATATGGTTAAGGATGGTACAGTTGTCATAGATGTTGGTATAGATAGGGTAAATGGTAGGCTAGTTGGTGATGCAGATGAAGGTGTTATGGAGAAGGCATCATACATAACCCCAGTGCCCGGAGGTGTTGGACCCATGACAGTTGCTATGCTATTAAGGAACACTGTTATTGCAGCAGCGCTTAACGAGGGTATAGATCTGGCTGAACTTGATGGTTAGATGGTGAGTGATATATAGATAGAAGGTGTGATGTAGAGATGGTTTATAGATAGATAGCCTAACTCACTCTTTACTGTTAACTTGAGGATGGTAAGAGAGATGGATGAGGAGGATGAGGATGAGGAGGATGAGGATGAGGGAGAGGGAGAGGAGGATATCATACGCATGAGGAAGCAGGAGTTGAGGAGGTACATGATGAGCCTAAGGGACTCGCTTAGCAGGGAAGAGATGATCAGGGCAAGTAACATAATACAGGAGAAGGTTCTAAAGACTGATGAGTTCAACTCATCAAGCATAGTTGGTCTCTATAGCCCAATAGGCTCAGAGGTTGATACCTCTACACTTGCTAGATATGCTATTGAGGAGGGTAAGATACTTGCCTATCCAAGGATAGAGGATAGATACACCATGGTATTTGCCATGGTTCTAGACCCTGCTATTGATCTAACCATAGGCAGATACGGCATACTTGAACCCTTGCCTAGCAAGGTGGTTAAGCCAGACCTTGTCATTGTACCAGGGCTTGTATGGGATGAGCATGGCTACAGGATAGGTTATGGGAAGGGTTACTATGATAGGTATCTGAGCATGAATAGGGATGCTGTAATGATTGGACTTGCATACGACTTTCAGGTGTTGAGTAGTATACCTCATAGCAGGATGGATGTTAGAGTTAAGATGATAGTTACGGAGAGGAGGAGTATTAGAGTAGTAGATGATGTAATGAGTTGATGCATACCATCTCCTCCATGCATTATAATAAGAATGAGCAGTTAAGTTAAAAAGTTATAAAATACTATAACGGGTTACTCTTGTTGAATTTAAGCGAGGCGAATATGATATTAAGGAGGGCTATAGTTAGTGCATACTTTGAGCCAGAACTCATGAAGCGCAACTACAAGAGGTCAAGCGTGAAGCATCCAAATATAGATGGGCAGGGGATCACTTTGAATGAGCATCTACATCTCTTCTTCGATCTACAGACTGGGTGTGATTACCCTGATGGAGATGAGTGGTTCATAGTTGAGTATATCCTGCCTTATAACATAAAGATGCCAGATAACCTAAAGGGACCAGATTACTTCACAACACTTGCAGTAGATGAGAACAACAGTTACTGGAGGCATAGGGAGCTGGTTAGGTACAGGTATGGTAAGAGCAAGAGGCTAGATGAGGCTGTAGAATTTATAGATAGGAAGTATAGAGAGTTGAGTGATATTCTCAATGAGCACTCACTGCTGAGTGCTAATGAATAGCCATTGCAATAATAAGCAAACAATGTTAAACAAAACACTCATCTTATATTATCATTCCATCTACCCTCTACATACCTGTACTCTTTACCATCGATGTAAGCACTCCTTGGTCTCCATCTCATCTCTTCCCTTGAGAATACAAACCGTATCTCCTTAGCATCTGGAAGGGATCTGAAGGGCATTGTATCAGCAACATACTCTATCCCTTCTATAGCCTTGTTAAATAATACCTTGCCACTACCTCTATACACTATGCTGAATACTATAGTCTGTGAGCCCAGGAACCTTAGCCTGAATGCAAAGACCCCTTTGCCTCTCCTCCACCTTATATTCTTGATTATCTCCTTCAACGCCTCCCATCTCTCAAACCCAATATCCTTTACGAAGTTCACATCATACTGTAATGGAAGATCTATGCTTAATATACTCATAAGCATGCTATCGACCCTACCTCCCTTACTACTAGTGCTACTACTGCTATCACTGATGCCCTCATAACCCTCATCCCAACCAAAAACAACCTCCTCATCATAACCATATCCCTCATCCCTTATCATCTCCTCTACAACCTCAAACCTCTCACTGAGAAGGTTGAATAGAACCTCCACCTCTGCCTGGGATAGGTTTCTATGTACCAACCTTGCATACATCAACTATAAATAATTAAGAAGTGCTTATTTATTCATCATCTTATACCATGCCAAGGAACCTGAGCAGGTGTATGAGCCCATAGCCCCCACCAACGAAGCATGAAGGTACCCATGGCACAAGCAATGGTATCCCTCTAAGCCTTATCTGATGGTTATCTATTATCCTGCTGACATACTCGTTGATGTTAGCATTCCATATCTTGTAATCTATACCATTCCTCTTGAGCATATCTGCAAGTTCATACAGCACTGCCCCTCTAGCACTGAATATATGCTGTATATACCTCCTTGATATCTCAACCTCTCCACCAACTGCTATAGCATCCTCTATACCATTAACACGCATGAGCCTAACATGCATCTCCCATCCCTTACTGAGCATCTTTGTAAGTCCATGACCTATCTGCATCCTCTTCCTATTCTCGCAGAAGAGTAGTTTATGGAACCCCTCTGCTATAAATGCTTCCACTATATCTCTAGCATCCCTCCTAACTAGAAGGTAGAGTGGACCATCCTTGACCTCATCCTTCCTGATAAGGTGTATCAGCCCCCTCACCAGGCTTACAGTCCTAGGGTAGAGCAGCATGTAATCTACCATACCATTTCTTATTAAGAGTACATAAATAACCTTTCTATCAGCATTAATTTATAGCAGATTATGCAATCTACATCTATACTACTGCTCATACTCATACGTTCAGGTAGTATCTTATTATATCCCTTACAGAGCTACTAGGCACCATTGTATCATGCTTGTGCATGGGCTCAAAGTCATGATCATCACACCTGTATATCGTGCTCATCCTAACATATCTGCCAGAGGTTAGTATATACTCAACCACTCTACTCATACTCCTAAGTGATGCTAGCCCTCTGATGATCTTAGTAGCAGTTGACTCATCATCGTAATCCCTTAACCATAGCCTAACTATCTCATCTATAGCATTGCTATCAACCTGCTCTACACCATCAACCCCTCTTATTATGCTCTTCTTGTTGAGTGAGAGTATACCTGTGCTTGATGATATACTATGCAATGCTACGCACGGCTCATCTATTATGAATCTAAGGTTGAATGGAGTAGGGTAGACTATTGGATCTATGCTTACGCTAAGATGCTCATAACTGAACCTCTTCACTGCTATGTAGAGCACATGCCTATCTGTAGAGATGATGTAAGGCTTGCCATACTCTACTGCATTCAGTTCTTTAACCTTTGCCTCTGCTGCAGCAAGTATATGCTCTCCAGCCTCAATAAGCCTCTTTGCTAACTCCTCTCTTGTCTGCTGTTGGTATGCTGCTATAACATACTGCTGCCTCCTCTTCATCTCCTCCACCTCCTGCTCCACAAGTTTAAGAACAGCGTAAAGGTCTAGCATGTGGCGTATTAATCTGTAGAGTATAAAATACTTTCACTTAACATGGATGGTCTGCTCTCTACTTGCCTTCCTTTACTCATCAACCCTTGAGATCGCTAGCAAGTATGCCCATAAACCTATCTACTATGGAGTTCTCTACCTTTAACTTGATTACACTCTCCATCCTCCTATCAGCCTCTATCTCCTCCACACCCCTCTCATCAAGTGCACCCTCAAAGAAGAATCTAAACTGCTGATCCTTCAGCCTAAGCAATGGCTCTATGTACTGCCACTGCCAGTTAGAGAGTACAAAGTATACCCTCTTGCTTGTACTTATGTTAAGCATCTCCTTACCAGCCTTATCCTTCCTCCTTTCATAGAAGCCTACTGTAGCAAGGACCTTCTTAACCATATCCTCTATGTTGATGCATTCTTCAACCCTAGCATCTGGAAGAGAAGAAAGCCTTGCATAAAGTTCAGCCTCATCCTTGCTCCTTGCAAAGAAGATAGTTCTTACTACACTATCATCTGCATGTGACCTAGCAAGTCTAGAGAAGAGGTTACTTGCTGTATCAAGCCTATTCCTTACATGTCTTGGTATATCTTGAGAATTTATGTCTTTACTAGTAGTGTTGCTACTGTTACAGTAAACTGCTATTATATTCTCCATCATGGATGGTGCAGAGTACTCATATTTAAGGTGTAAGTTATAGATGGTACATACTACTATTTAGTATAAGGATATACATGATAATGTTTATGAGTAGGGAGGAGCATAAGCCAATACTCTTTGCTTTAGCAGCAGTAGCTATAGCACTAGGGATCACGAACATACTCCTAGCATACAACATTACTACAGAGATGAACCAATCCAATAGATTGGATGTTAATAGCATACATGCTGAATTTGATGGTCTAAAGAATAGGTATGATGCTATAGATAAAAAGGTTGAGAAGATAGAGTCTAAACTGATTGAGTTAAAGGAGATGAATGAAGTATTGAATGATATAAGATACAAGTTAGTTAATATAAATACCAAAGATGAAAATAACAATAACAATAATGCATTGATGCATATACTTGATCAGTCTCTAGAACAAAGAGTGAAGGGATTAGAGGGTAAAGAGGTTGAAGATGGAGGAGATTTCAAGATCATGTATATTGATGATAAGCACTTTAGCAGGATATTAAGTAAATTGAAGGTACTTGATGCATACGTTGATGCCTTAAACTCAAAGTTCATACTTCCTCATGATATTGAAGTGGTTGTTGATGAGGATGATAGATGTAAGAACGCATCTGGTTACTATGAGCAGATGAAGAAGAGGATAGTACTCTGCTACTCCAGCATAGACAGATTAATGAGACTCTATCCAGATGATGTTGGGAACTCTATACTAGTGAAGTTTCTACTCTACCATGAGGTTGCACATGCACTCATAGATGTGTATAAACTGCCTATAATTGGTATGCAAGAGTATGCTGCAGATAACTTTGCCATTGTTATGATGCTTAATGATGGAGATGATATACATCCTCTCATCTGGCTGTACGATGCAATGAGGGAAGATAAGTATGCTACTTCTTCTACTACTACTACCTCTAGCAGATATTGGGATACACATATGCTCTTTGTGCAGAGATACTATGATATCTTATGCTTAGCATATGGGAGCGATCCATTAAGGTATGATAGGGATGATCTGCCTAGTGAGAGAGCATATAGATGCTCACATGAGTACTCATCCTCACTCAATGCTTGGAATGAGCTCCTCAAACCATGGATGAAGGCAAGTTAGTCTATACTCTACTCCTTGTCTGTTCATAACTTACTTACATAAGCATATTACTATCCACGCTAACATCATTTTATGAATATAGTTGCTGTTATAGGGTTTGCACTAGCATCCCTAACTGGTGTTGCTAGCATCCTACTCTATGCTGAGAGTAATGAGTTGAAGGCTGAGTTTAATCGTATTCTTCAGGATAATAAGATGCTCAAGCAGGAGCTTGATAATACACTACAGAACCTTAAAGATAAAGAGTCTGAACTTGAGAAGAGTAGGGAGGAACTTGACTCTGCAATGAATAAGATCAAGAGCATGGATGAGGAACTTAATAGTACCAAGCAGAAGTTGGGTATTACTGAGGAGGAGTTGGAGAAGAGCAAGAGGGATCTCAACGATGCGAAGGATGAGTTGAAGAGCACTAGAGCAAAGTTACTCGAGGCTCAGGATGAGCTTAACAGGAGTAAAGAGGAGCATCAACGTACGCTTAGAACGCTTGAAGAGTTGAAGGCTGATTACGATGCTCTAAAGGAAAGGTTGAAGAGTGTTGAGGATGATCTGAAGGAGTATACCTACAGGGAGGATAAGGGAGACTTTAATGTTAGGTATGATGCTGGAAGCAGGTATAGAGATGTAATAGACCAGATAGTTGGATCACTCAACTCTAGACTCAAACTGCCATACGATATACCCATGTTGGTGTCAAGTTGTGGTGATGTATGGTATGCTGCATATGCAGAGTATGAGGTTTACACTCGCAAAGTTAACAAGATAGTGTTATGCGTTGAGACACTTGATGTGATAAGCAATATGGTTGATAGTATGTATAGCAATGGGATAGCCTCTAACAAGGATGAGGCCTTCAACGTGTTCATAAAGTACATAGTATACCATGAGATTGGGCATGCGGTTATAAGGATAGCAGACCTCCACATAGGCAGTAGAGAGGAATCACTTGTAGATGACTTTGCCTTCTATATGCTTGTTAAGGATAAAGGTGATGTAGATCTGCTCATCAAGCTCTACAAAGAGCTTGCAGTAAGTGAAGGAAAAGGTGAGATAGAGGCTAGGCATCCAAGCAGTCTATACCTAACGTACAGGCAGCAGTACCATGACTTATCCTGCCTTGCATATGGTGCTGGCATAGAATCAAATTATATAGATCTTGGTGAGAGGGATAGGGATACGTGTAAAGTGATATGGTATGAAGTCTCACATGGCTGGGATAGAGCCCTGACACTATGGTGGAAGTAAGTAGATAAGAGAGTATCTCTTCAGGAGATACATGGATAAGGTGAAGGTCTATCACTACAGCAAGTGCGTAACATGTAGGAGGAGCATAGATATGCTCAGCAAGGAGCATGAGCTGGAGTTGAGGGATATATTCAAGGATAGACTAAGCAAGGATGAGATAAGGGATATAATTGCCAAGGCAGGGGTAAGTGCAAGGGAACTTGTAAGGAGGAAGAGCAAGGCATACAAGGATATAATCAATGGCAATTACACCGATGAGGAGATAATAGAGATGATGAGCAATGATCCAAGCATAATAGAGAGGCCAATAATCATTATGGGAGGGAAGGTATTCATAAGGCCAAGGTTGGAGAAGGTAGAGTAGTAGCAGAGAGGATTGATGAATGGATGAGGCTTTATAATACGCTGAGTGGAA
>BEHG01000053.1 GCA_002898655.1 archaeon HR04 | reverse complement strand
GCATTCTATGCTGTTGTTGATATCCTAAGCAAGGTTAACACTGAGCAGGACTTTGAGTATGCTAGAGAGGAGATCAGGAGGATAATCAAGGATTATGCTGGTAGGTTGAAGAGCAGGAAGATTCCACTTGAGGATCTAGCATTCAACGTCATGGTTGGTAAGGCTCCAGAGGATTACAAGAAGACGATGCCTCAGCATATAAGGGCTGCACAACTGCTGCAGGATCAGGGGAAGAGGGAGGTTAAGGCTGGAGATATCATCTCATTTGTGAAGACAACAACCCCTCCAGGTGTGAAGCCTGTAGAGCTTGCAAGGGTTGATGAGGTTGATGTGGAGAAGTATATAGAGTATATGAGAACAACATTCGATCAGATACTTGGTGCATTAGGCTATGAGTTCGATGTGATCCTTGGGGCTTCAAAACTGGAGGACTTTTTCTTTACAGATAAGTAAGTAAGTAATAGTTTATTCATCATTTGTATTCATCATTTGCTATATATCTGAGCAGTCTAACCTTGCTCCACAGTTTGGGCACATGATCAAGCATCCTCCACCCTTCAACTCTATCATCTCTTCAGAGCATATTGGACATCTCTCCTTATTCCTACTCATCCTTTCCATACTGGGCATATTGATTTATCTGGATTTGATATAATAATCCTTCCCTTTATATTCCAAGCAGATACACTATTGCAATGAATGTCATCAATATGCCTTCAACTATTACAAACTTCTTCCAGAAGCCTCTAGACTCTCTCTGCATATCTCTATACATGCATCTATGTGCTCTCTCCATCCATGGCTTATCTAGCAGTACTCCACACTTGCATCTGTATGCCATAACCTCCATGCAATCTACAACAAGAAATATTTTAGTAAGTAGTGGTATATACATTCTACCACGTTCAACCAACAAAAGAAAAGGAGATATGGCATGAAAGATAGGATATCGTAGGATAGGGTTATGATCTGGCATAGCCAATAATTAACCTAGATATTAAATAGATTCTACCGATTTTTTATATAACTTCTTCATAATGATAACTCAATGCAGCAAAGAATAATTAAAGGTATGACATATATACAGTGATGGTGTTGACGCTTCCTTTAGCATATGCTGCAACAGATACATATACTGCAGTTAATTCTAACAAATATGAATACGGCTCTAGAGGAACCATTACATCTTACAAGCCTGCTATAACAAATAATGTGTCTAGTGATCATAGGGATTACATGGTGTATACTGTATCTGGTAAGAAACATACTATAGGAGCAGGGATGAATTGGTATAAGACAAATGCAGGTAGCATAATAGGATGGCTGATGGTATATGTACATGATCCATCAAACTCATCTTACCAAGGCGTGCATTACGTATACTCAGGCTATACCTATACACAGAATTCTGTTACTGTAAGTGCATCAACATGCAAGGCTACTAGCAGTACATCCACAACATGTAACCCAGCAGCAAGCGGTTACTGCTTGATAGGCTCTGTTGTAGATCCAAATACAGGTTATTCTCTCAGCAAGGGTCATTGCTATGGCACTGTTGATAATACCAACTTTACAACTGGTATTCCTGGAGCAACTAGCAGGGCATTCTCAACATACACTCCAAACCAGAATACACTGACAAATCTATTCGATAATTTACAGTTTCTATGGTATGATGGCTCTAATCAGGGATGGGCTTCCTTCAATGGTGATAGTAGAGCAGGGGTATGGATAGTAGAGAGTAAGTGCTTGAGCAATAACAACAACTCCAATCCTACAGGATGGGTGATAGACTTTCTAGATGGTGCAAGGAAGTTTGGTACTGGTCCACCAACATACACTACGGATGATTGTGTGATAGATGCAGTGAATTGGGAACCTGGTGATGAGCCATGAACTCTACAATGTACATACTTGCAACTGTTATAGCACTTGGTGTTGCAGTAATGATGCTTAGCAGTTACTCTACAGCCAATGATAAACCTAGGATTAAGAATATCTGGGAGGAGTATAGTGTATGCGATGTTGATGTTCTTCCTAACGTAGTAAAGAATATGATAAAGGAAAGATATCCATTTGAGGTCAAGCTTGCATTCCCAACGTATATACCAGAAGGATATAAGCTGATTGCAATGGACTTTGTTGTAGATGGTCCTGATACACCAAATGGATGGGTTAAACTAATCTATTGGGATAAAGGTGATTGTAGCATACTGTACAGAACTGGAGAGAATGCTCTATATGCTTTACATGGTGGATTTGGATACATCATAGACTTGCCTAATAAGAAAGGACCAGTGCAAAAAGGTATGAATGATGAAGCGGTTGATAAAGCACTTGCAGAGTATGAGAAGAGGAAGAACTCTATACGTGCACCAATGCAAGAAGTGAGGCTGAGCAATGGGTATAGGGCAGTAGGATGGGAGCCATTCATGGGGATAAGTGGGATGGGAATTGCAAGATGCCCAGAGTTTGAAGGCAAGACTGTTAAGGATGTGCTTATTGATGATGCAGATAACGTTACATGCACATACGATGATGGTACTGTTGCTGAAGGGTACATGGTATACACTGGAGAGGATAAGCAGGCTGGGATGGTAACATATTGGCATGAGGAGTATAATCTTGGAATAACTGTTAGAGGAGGATTGCCTCTAGAAGAACTTGCAAAGATAGCAGGTTCAGTGAAGATTCAGGAGTAACTGAGTTATTTTATTTTATTTTATTAATACCCTCATGTCTTATTTATGCTCTAAACAACAACTTTAATTAATGCATTGATAGATGATAGATGGAGGGATGCATAAGGTTAACTGGGCTAGCAATGACAGTGACAGTAGACACTCCTTCACTGGCAAAGATATCCCATATGCAAAGATAAGCAAGGATATGAGCATTGAGCAGTTGATAGAACTATATGCATCTGCTGGTTACAATGCAAGAAGATTGGGAGAAGCAGCAAAGCTCTTCTACAAGATGATAGATGATGATGCTACCATATGCCTTACAGTTGCAGGAGCGATGACACCAATAGGCTATGGGGGCATAATAAAGGAGTTGATAGAGTATGGCTTTGTGGACTGGATAATATCTACTGGGGCAAACATATACCATGATGCACACTTTGCATGGAATCTACCAGTGAAGCAAGGCCATTATGATGTTGATGATGATATACTGCATAAGAAGAACATAGTCAGGATATATGATGTGTATATAAAGGAGGATGAGACACTACAAGCACAGGATAAGATAATACAGGAGATGTTCGCTTCTTATAGCAGTGATAATGAGACTCTAATTCTAACTACTGCTGAGATATCACATATGCTTGGTAGATATGTTAAGGATCATTCAAAGAACCCAGATAGATCGTTCATTGCAAGTGCATATGAGTATGATGTGCCAGTGTACATATCAACATTCAAGGACTCCTCTCTAGCCTTGGATCTAATACCGTTCAGGCTTAAAGGGAAGAGGGTTCTTATAGATGCTGTTAGGGAGATAGTAGAGCAAGCAGCAATAGTGTACAACTCCAAGAGGAATGGTGCACTAGAGATAGGGGGAGGAGTGCCAAAGAATACAGCACAGCAGACTGGTCCAGCACTTGATCAGATATTGCATCTAAACCATGGAGGGCTAGATTACATAATACAGTTGACAGATGCTAGACCTGATAGTGGTGGCTTATCTGGTGCTACCCTCCAGGAGGGGAAGAGCTGGGGCAAAGTGAAGACATCGTATGTTAATATTGTAACTGTTTATGGAGATGCAAGCATAACATTCCCACTACTCTGCCTCTACGCTATAGCAAGGCATGAGCCAAGGAGGCATAGGAGGTTGTACTCTAGGTTGAATGAGTACTATGAGATGCTAGAGGAGGTGTATGGAGTGTATATAGTTAATGAGGAGAAGCCTAGCGATTGATCTGTTGTGTAAGTATTTATGTGGATTATTCTTGATGCTTGCTAATGGGCTATACAGATCTATACATGAGTAGGTCAAGGGTTGCACTTAACATAAGTGATGATAGCAAGACTAGTGTTTATATGCTTGGTGTACCATTCGACTCTACAACATCATACAGACCTGGTACAAGGTTTGGGCCAGATGCTATAAGGGAGGCACTAGCAAACATAGAGTTCAACTCCATAATGCATGATGAAGATGGTGTAACGCTTGAGGATGTTAATATAGTTGATCTTGGCAATCTGAAGAGTACTACAAAGCCAGATACAATGGTTGATATGCTTAGCAAGGTAATGAGTGAACTTAGAGGCAAGAGAACGCTGATAATAGTGCTTGGAGGCGAGCATCTACTCACTCTAGGAGCGTATGCTGGTATGGTGAATGATGGGATAGTTGCAAGCAACGATGATTATGCAAGCAGAAGCAAGAATAAGAAGAGTGTTGGGAAGGATAATACCATGCTGGTTGTATTCGATGCACACTTCGATCTTAGGGATGAGTTCAATGATTGTAGATTGAATCATGCAACCTATCTACGCAGGATAGTAGAGGATAATGGTGATGATGGGAGCAATGTACTGCATATAGGGGCTAGAGGATACAGTAGGGAGGAGATTGATTATGCTGTTAGGAGTAGGATGAACATTCTACCTGCAAGGGATATCCTATTTGGTTCAAGCAACACAATAGGCAGTGATGTTAAGAGGAGGATCATTGATGCAGTATCAAGTTATGATAGGCTGTACATAAGCATAGACCTAGATGCTATAGATCCAGCATTTGCTCCAGGGGTTGGTACGCCAGAGCCATTTGGGCTTCATCCATTGCATCTGCTTGAGGTACTTGCCTCTCTTGTAGAGAGGGATAAGAGGATCGCTTGCCTTGATGTAGTTGAGTTATGCCCTCCATACGATAATGGGATAACAGCAGTACTTGCAGCAAAGATGATACTTGAGATGATCCTCATGCATGTTAGGAGTTTATAGGCTAGGTTAGTTAGTTAGTGTTTATATCAGACCATGATCTGGGGCCTCATGCTTAGATACCTTGGCATGTTCAATGGAGTGTATGGCTTATCCTTCACTGCACTTACTATCTCATGCTCAAGTTCCTCTACACTCATCTCCCTAACCTTGCCAGATGCTCTATCTCTAACACTCAGCCTATCGCTTGCAATCTCCTTCTCGCCTACAACGACTATGTAGGGTATCCATTCCATCTCAGCCTCCCTTATCCTCTTGCCTACACTCTCATCCCTATCATCAATATCAACCCTTATCGATGAACGCTCAAGTCTATGCATTATGCTATTACAATAATCTAAGTAGGTTATTGAACTTACATTATTGCTACTATTGCTACTACTATTACTGTTTGCCTCAACACCCATACTGCTCTCGCCACTTCTACCCCCATCACCATCATCCTTATTATTATTATTACTACTGCTACTACTACCTTTAACTGCACCCCTTGTACTTACTGGTATAAGCCTAACCTGTGTAGGAGATAACCATAGGGGGAGCATTGGTGTCTTACCCTCCTTCTGCATCCTGTATGCCTTCTCCAACAGTGCATACATCACCCTTTCAACAGCCCCGCTAGGGGAGTTGTGTAGTATTATTGGATTCTTCCTACTCCCATCCTCATCAACAAAGTATATCCCATATCTTGCTCCATTCTCAACATCTATCTGATCTGTTGAGAGTGCTGATGCCTTTGCCAAGTTGTCTACAAAGTTGAACTCCCACTTCAGCACGAAGTAGAAGAACCTCTCACTCCACTCCTCAAGGAGTACTGGCTTACCTATCCTTCTCACAAGTTCTGCTATGAACCCCCTATTCTCATTGTAAAAGTCTGAAGTTACCCTTATCGCTACCTCAACATCATCCATGAGGCTTATCCCTAAACCCTCTATAACCTGCTTTGACAACTCTAACCGCTTAAGCATCTCCTGCTTTGCCTGCTCAATATCCCTGCAGAGTGCATGGCAGTCAGGCATGGTAAATGCTCTTAACCTTCTCAACCCTACAAGTTCCCCACTCTTCTCCCTCCTGAATGAGTACCTTGTAAGTTCGTATATCTTGAGGGGCAGATGTTTATAGGAGATTGTAAAGTCTTTAGCCATCAAGAACTGACCAAAGCATGCTGCAAAGCGTAGAAAGAACTCCTTACCCTCAGACTCTATCATGTACTGCCTAGCAGGGAACCTGTTGAAGTAGCTTGCAAGGCTTGGATGCTCAACATCATACATGATTGGTGTCTCAACCTCTACTGCTCCATACTCTATAACCTTCCTTGTCACATACTGTTCTATGAGCGATTTTATGAGCCTGCCCTTGGGATAGAACCTAAGGTTCCCTGCATCCGATGCTGGCTCATGGTCTGCTATTGCTAGCCTCTTCATAAGCCTAACGTGAGGTGGCTCCTCATCCACCTCCCTCCTCTTCTTAACCTCATACTCAGCAAGCATCTTGAGCCTTGGGTTTCTGCTTAGATCATAATACTCTAGCGGTATCTTGCTACCATCTGGCTCAAGTATATACCATCTCGATGTTAGCCTCTCCTCCCTCTGCAGTGCTTGTGATAGGGTAGCCTCCATACTGCTGCTAGCCTTTACACCTACACCACTCCCCTTGCTAGGCTCATGTACAATCTTTAGTGATATGGAGTGCTCTGCCAATGGATGACCCTTTATGCTTATGGTGAATGCCTTGGTCCATCCAAATGGTGCCTTGTACACAGATACCCCATCCCCATCTCTGTTGAGCATTGCCTCAACCTTCCTTAGCATTGCTAATGCATCCCCTGCCCTAGCAAGATCACTACTCAAATGCGCATATGGGTAGAGTAGCACCCTATCACACCCTATACGCTTCAGCCATGCTCTTATCTCACTGCTAACCTTCTCTGCTATAGACTCATCATCACCATTCTCAACTGCTATGAATGCTACAAGTATATCATCTAGCCTAACCTTTCTACCCTTCTCTGCATCCTCTGCAGCATCTATCTCCTTCTCTACAGGTTCATACTCTATGAAGTTGGAGTGCAGTGCGAGTACCCTCATCCCAACTATATAGCAGATCATCGTAGGTTAAATAAAAGGGTTGATCAAGGCTAGAGAGGCATAGGCAATGTAAGGAAGCATTTGTAATCACTACAACTTTAAATTATACCTGATGGATTACTAACTTGTGCATAAGGGTAAGGAAGAGAAGGGCAAGAGGGAGAAGGACAAGGCTGCAGAGATTACAAGGAGGAAGAGCATGTACAAGTTCGTAGCAATAGCAGCAATAGCAGCAATAGTTGGTACAGCAGCAGTTGTATCCTATGCATACTACATGCGTACTGAGGCTGAGAGGAGTAGGACTACAGCATTTGGACCTATAGATGAGAGAGAACATGTACATGCTGTATTCAAGTTGTACATACATGGGAAGGAGCCAGTTGACTTTTCGCAGAGGAAATACCAGTTGAGAACTCCATACATACACTTTGAGAACAACAATGGGTACATTATACATAGGCATGCTGCAAATGTGGATCTAGGCTACCTATTTGAGAGTATGAAGATGAAGTTCACCAAGGACTGCTTTGTGCTTGATGATGGTAAATCATACTGTAACGATGGTACAAATACTCTCAAGTTCTACGTTAATGGAGTGCTTAATGATCAGTATGATAAGTATGTTATAAGGGATGGGGATAGGATACTAATAACATATGGCTCAGAGGATGAGGAGCAGATAAGGGAGCAGTTGAACTCAGTTGATAGGCTTGCTGGGATAAGTGAGTGAGTAAGTGAGGAATGAAGGGAGAAAGGGAGGAAGGGAGGGAGGAATGGAGTGAGGAAGGAGCAATCAATAACCAGTGAACTCTTCAGTCTTTATGCAACTGCTCTTTACACCAGAGTTTAGTAGTATCTGCCTTGTTGCTCTAACGTTTACAGGATCTCCAGATACATACCAGTACTCAACCATCTCCTCCCTACTCATATCCTTGATCCATTCACCTACATCCTTTAGAGAGTAAGAGAATAGTTCGAATAATCTGAAGTTATTGCATACTAGCGATTCAAGTTCATCTATGTATGGTGCACTATCTCTATCATTGTTTATGTGCAATAGCAAGATCTTATGATTGCACTTCTTGGTAGAGTATCTGATCATGGATATAGATGGTGTTACTCCTATCCCTAATGCTATCATACCTATACTTGATGGTTTATCTGGGAGTGTAAATACCCCATATGGACCATTAATGCTGATCTCATCCATAGGCTTCAGCATCATCATACTCCTCTTCCATATGCTATTAGATACCTTGAATGCAAATGATAGATGGTCATCATCTGGTATAGAGGTTAG
>BEHG01000052.1 GCA_002898655.1 archaeon HR04 | reverse complement strand
AGTATGGAGGAGAGTTCAATAAGGCTTATTGGGATAGGTAGAGAGGGGCTTAACGTACTAAAGAGTAACCTTCCAGAGATAAGGCTTGTGAGTGCTGCAGTTCGCATGGGAGGAGAAGGGGTGAGCCTGAAGGATGTAAGGAAGGTTGCTGATCTAGCAGATGATGAGTTCAACGCTGCAGTAAGGTATGCTAGGGAGAAGGGGTTGATAACATTAAGCAATGGCAAGGTGTATGTAAGGAAGAGTGTAGATGCACATAATATGCCAGAGTACAGATTGCTAGCAAGGCTTGGAGAGAAGGGATGGTTAAGAGAGGATGAGTTGAGCAATGATGATAAGGATGCATACAGGATGCTCAAGAGCAGACCTGAGTACATAGTTGAAAGGGATGTAAGGGAGGTTAGGGTTATGCTTAGTGATCATGGCTACTCCATACTGAAGCAGATGATGGATGAGCAGGGAGGGATGAGGGATGCTCTTAGAGTGAAGAGGATAGATGTTACTGCTCCTGCTCCAATAATATATGCTGGTAGGAAGCATATACTGCAAGATGTTATAGATGAGGTTAGGGAGATACTCATAGGGATGGGCTTTGAGGAGATAGATGGTGATATGGTGCAGAGTGCATTCTGGAACTTCGATGCACTCTTCACACCTCAAGACCATCCAGCAAGGGAGATGCAGGATACATTCTACATCGCTAATATGCATAAAAGCATAGATGCTGAGAAAGAGGTTGTGGAGAGGGTATCATCAATGCATGAGCAGGGATGGAGGTACCCATGGAGTAGCAAAGAAGCAGAGAGGTTAGTGCTTAGAACACATACTACAGTAGTAACCATAAGGTACCTTGCAGAGCATAAGCCAGACGAGGCAAGTATCTTCTCAATAGGCAGGGTATTCAGGAATGAGAAGTTAAGTTACAAGCATCTAGCAGAGTTCCATCAGGTTGAGGGTATAGTTGTAAGCAGGGATGTAACGTTGAGGGATCTTATGGGTATACAGCAGGAGTTCTATAGAAGGCTTGGTCTGAACAAAGTTAAGTTCTGGCCAACATACTTCCCCTACACAGAGCCATCACTGCAGTCCATGGTCTACCATGAGAGGTTGGGTAGATGGGTTGAGCTCTTTGGTATGGGTATATTTAGGCCAGAGGTTACAGAGCCACTGGGTATAGATAAGCCAGTCCTAGCATGGGGTGGAGGCCTAGAGAGGATTGCAATGCTCAAGTATGGTATAGATGATGTTAGGGAACTCTACAGCAATAGGTTATCTATGCTTAGGGGTGTTGTAAGATGCCAGTTGTAACACTGCAGCATAGAAGGCTTGAGAGGCTTGTTGGTAAGAGCATAGATGAGATACTTGCCATGCTACCTTACATAGCATTAGATATAGAGGAGGAGGGTAACGATTACGTAAAGGTTGAGTACAACCCAAACAGACCAGACTTCTCAACAGATTATGGTATAGCAAGAGCACTGAGAGGCATTATGGGTATAGAGGTAGGATTGCCTAGACTCAATCTTGTTGAGAGTAGCGTTGCTACATTCAACGTAGATGCAAGTGTTGGTAGCATAAGACCATACGTGCTAGCACTTGTAGCATTTGATGGAAGGATGGATGATGAAGATCTAAGACAGTTGATAAGCATGCAGGAGGATCTACACATGGGTATAGGGAGGAAGAGGAGGAAGGTATCCATAGGGCTTCATGATTATGATAAGGTTAATGGTCCATTCTACTACACAACAGAGAGCAAGGACTTCAAGTTCATACCATTGAACTCTGCTAGAGAGATGAGTATGCAGGAGATACTTACAAGCACGGATGTTGGAAGGGCATATGGGCATATAATAAAGGAGCATGCTAGATATCCAATAATAAAGGATGCTAAAGATAACGTACTCTCATTCCCCCCAATAGTAAATGCTGAACTTACAAGGGTTACTGAGCATACGAAGAATATGTTGGTAGAGGTTACAGCAACTGATATTAACACTGCAAAAGATGTCCTAGCAGTTATAGCAGTAACGCTATCAGATATGGGCTTCAAGGTAGCAAGTGCATCCATAAACTATGATGGCTATACAATAACTACACCAGAGGTGAGTTATAGGAGGATGAGCCTTCCAATGGATAGGTTGAGCCTACTTGGTTTGAATATGGATAGGAAGGAGGTTATAGAGTGCTTGAGGAGGAGCAGGTTAGATGTAGAAGCAGGAGAGGTTGATGGTAGCATAGAGTGTTTAGTGCCGAGGTATAGAGTAGATATAATCCATTGGATAGACCTAGTGGAAGAGGTTGCTATAGGCTACAACATATCAAGGTTTGAGCCAAGGTATCCAAGGTTAAAGGCAATGGGCTCAAGGCATAGAATGCTTAAGGTACTTGATGATGCAAGGAGTGTTATGGTTGGGCTTGGGATGCTTGAGGTTATGAACTTCAACCTTGTAAGTATGTTAATACAGTATGAGATGGTTGGGAGGAGAAGGGATAGCAATACTGCATTGGTTGTTGAGGAGAGTAAGAGTAAGGAGCATGAGGTGCTTAGGGACTCTCTTATACCATCACTCCTTGCTGTACTCTCAAGAAATGTACATGAGCCTTATCCACAGAGGCTCTTCGAGGTAGGCAAGGTGTTTAGTAGGGATGGAGACTCCATAAGAGAGGAGTGGAGTGTAGCAGCAGTGATAGCGTATAGCAGTGCAAACTATACTGAGGCAAGATCTTATCTTCAAGCGTTGTTGCATACACTATTTGGTATAGATGTGTATACAGAGCCAGTGGATGAGCCTCCATATGAGAGTGGCAAGGCAGCAGAGATACTCTTCAAGGATAAGAGTATAGGTAGTATTGGGGAGGTTAGCAGCAGCGTTCTTAGCAACTTCAGGATAAGGGTACCAGTATCTGCGTTTGAAGTTATCATATCAAGGCTATATAGCAGGTAGTATGCTAGTTTATTCGTTAATTTAATAAGTTTCATTGTATTATTTACTAATGCCCGCAGAAGTGCACGTGGACGGGCTGGGATGAGCATGATGATTCCCAGTTTCACCCAGACGTGCTACAGCGGGCATATCTATCATTACTTGCTCTACCATACCATACTTAACAGTATTAACAACAACAATATTATTATAAATGGATTACGTATTTTGCATTGGACCCCCGCAGAGGGTGCAGGGTGAGGTTAGCAGTTGGCTTCCTATGAACCCTTGTGGGTCAGATGCGGGGGACACAGCATAAACAATAAAAGTGTAGATGTTAAGCATCTTACATGGAAGAGGATTACATAAGGCTAACAGAGGAGCAGATAAGTGCAAATCTAGCAAGGATTAAGGGATGGAGGTTAGAGAATGGCAAGCTTACAAGAACCTTTGTATTCAAGGACTTCAGTGAGGCATTTGGGTTCATGACAAGGGTTGCTCTAGAGGCTGAGAGACTTAACCATCATCCAGAGTGGTTCAATGTGTACAACAGGGTTAGGATAGACCTCATCACGCATGATGTGAATGGGATAAGCAACTATGACTTTAAACTTGCTGAGAGGATAAACAGGATATATGGGGATGAGGGGTAAGAGGGTATTAATAACTGGAGCAAGTGGAGGTATAGGAAGGGCTACAGCACTGCTCCTTGCTGGTATGGGCGCTAGATTAGCACTACACTATCTTAGCAATGAGGATAGTGTAGACTCAATACTTGAGGAGATAGAAGGCAAGTATGGCAAGGATTGTGTGATGAAGGTCAAGGCAGATGTATCAAGGTATGATGAGGTTGATGCAATGGTTGATGCAGTGCTTAAGAGGTTCAATGGTATAGATTCACTGATAGCAGTAGCAGGTTACCCTATGCGAAGAGAGGTATGGTTTGCAGATCCTCTAGGGCTTACAGATGAGGTGCTTGATAAGCCATGGAGTGTTGATCTTAAGGGTTCGTACAACTGCATAAAGGCTACCATACCATACATGAAGAGGCAGGGCAATGGAAGTATAGTGCTTGTATCATCAACCCCATCAATAGCAGGGGATGCACATGGCTTAGCATACACACTAGCAAAGGCATCGATAATAGCATTGACAAGATCACTTGCGTTGGTACTTGCTCCAGAGGTAAGGATAAACTGTGTAGCATTAGGGAGTATAAGCAGTGAAGCAAACATGCGAGGTTATGATGAGGATCAGATTAGTGCTATGCTCAAAGGTATACCAATGCGTAGGTTTGGCACTCCAGAGGAGGCTGCCAAGGCTATAGCATTCCTTGCATCTGATGATGCAAGTTACAT
This sequence comes from archaeon HR04, assembly GCA_002898655.1. GTDB lineage: Archaea > Thermoproteota > Nitrososphaeria > Nitrososphaerales > Nitrosocaldaceae > Nitrosocaldus. The sequence continues at coordinate 4,236 of BEHG01000052.1, read as the reverse complement.
CACTGGTCAGGTTGTTGTGGTTGATGGTGGAGAGGTAAGGGTATGAAGAGAAGAGAATGCTATTATCCGATTACCATTGGATAAACCGTCCAAAAGTTTAAATACTAACCCTCTAGAGGTTAATCAATGAGCAATGGAAATGATAGACAGGTTATAAGAGTAGAGAGAAGGTATCCTATACTTGCCATAGCAGCTCTTGCTGCAATATTCGCATTCACATCATTTGCACTTGGCTATGATCAAGGGCAGCTATTCAGCATAGTTGTTGGAGATAGGGCATATGAAGAGAACTTCCTTCACGAACTATTCCATGATACAAGACATGCCCTAGGCTTTCCTTGCCATTGATCTTGAGCTGGTGTAGAATGAATATACTAAACATCATAGCTGTTGCGCTCCTTGCTGGAGTCTTGAGTGGAGCAGTTTATGGGTTGGTAAACACAGTGCTTGTAACCCCTTACATAGATAGGGCAGTGGAGTTAGAGGCATTACGGCTGGGAGAGTCTGTTGATATAGCGTATAGGGTATGGCAGAAGGAAGGTGCAGTTCTTGCAGGTCTTCTAGCAGGAGTTGCATACTCCTCATTCTTCTCTATTGTATATGCTTACATGGCTAACAGGAACCCTCAAGGTATTACAATCAGGCGAGGGATTACCATAGCACTCATAATATGGTTTGTATTATACCTCATGCCAACGCTCAAGTACCCTGCAAATCCTCCTGCTGTTGGTGATCCAGAGACGATATACTACAGGCAGAGTCTCTACATAACCTATCTTCTTATATCTAGTATATCAGCAGTTGCCCTAGCATTACTACGTGCAAAGTTTGTAGCAACACCAGTAGTAGTAGGGAATGGAGCGATTAGATATATCAGAGAGATTGCTATAATTGGTGCATATGCATTGATAATGATCACAGCATATATACTCATGCCTTCAAACCCAGATGCCATAGATATTGCTGAGGATATACTTGTAGGGTTCAGGGTTACAAGTGCAATAACCTCTCTTATGTTATGGTTGATGATTGGGTTTACAACATCACTGCTATGGAGTAGAACAGGATTGATAAGGCGTAGAATGAGCATGTTATGATGTTGCTGATGATGTTGTTGTTAATAATTTAATAATGAGTTGCTACATAATCTGATGAATGATTGATGAATGATTGATGGATATGCCTTGATGAGATACAATGGGTTCATATTGACAAACAAGGATATAGATCTAGAGTTATGTAAGAGGATGATTGGTAATAGATATAATAAGAGTTGTGAGAAGGAGTTTGTATTCAAGAAGGATGGGTTTGCAGCTTTGTGCTACTGTAAGTATGTTCAGATTCCAGAAGGTCAAGATAGAATGATGATAATAATCATGCTCAATGGAGATATCTATTACAATAGTAGCAATGTACACTCATTGCATGATCTCCATGGTATGCTTGCTAGAAGTGATGGGAACTATGCACTAGCATGGATTGATACCAACGATGGTGTTGTTGCATTTGCTAGGGACCCACTTGGAAGTAAACCACTCTACTATAAGCATGATGGTAGTAACATAACCATTGCAAGTGATAGGAGGGTTCTTAACACTTGCACAGAGGTAGAGCCAGGAACCCTTTATATATTCAGGCTAGGGTTAGGGATGGAGAAGATAAGGTTCTCCCCAATAGAGTATAAGCCATACGTTGATGTTAGCATGGATGATGCTATAGAGCATACAAGGCATCTAATCTCAACATCTCTAATTAGGAGGCTATCTGGTAGGAGCAGGGTAGTTGTTGGGGTATCTGGTATAGATAGCATAATCCTAGCAATGCTCTCAAATCATATTCTAGATGTTATGCCAGTAACTGTATGCACAAAGGGATCTTATGATGAGATGAACGCTAGATACATTCAGGAGGTGATGGGATTAAGAACTCATATACTTATGCTAGAGGAGCAGGATATACTGAAGATACTCAACGATATCTCTACACTAGATCTAGACTTTGCAAGTACGATGGATGTTAGTATAGCATGTATAGTTTATGCACTAGCAAGGTTTGCAAGGGATAATGGTGCAGATGCCCTTATGCTCGGTCAGTTAGCGGATGAACTGTTTGGAGGATATGCAAGGTATCTAAGGTATGATTGTAGAAGTAGCGATAGTAGTATTCATAATGATCTCAACATGATACTCTTCAACGATTTGAAGAAGGCTAGCCATGATCTATGCAGGGATGAGAGTATAGCATCATCCATGCTTGTTGATCTTCTGCTTCCATATGCATCAGTAGAACTTGCAAGATATGTAGTGAACTTGCCAGCAGAGTTCAAGGTTGATACTGTGCATGGAGTAAGGAAGTTACTACTTAGAAAGGTTGCAGAGAGAATAGGTGTTGCACATGAGATGGCATATAGGGAGAAGAAGGCTATGCAGTTCAGCAGTGGTATATTCAAGATGGTGAAGAGGCTATCAAAGGCATCGCAGAGAGGAGAGAGGTGAATTAAGGAAAAGAAAAAGAAAGAGAAATAAAGAAAAAGGAGGAGGTAGAAAGAAGAATGATGATGAATTAAGAAGCATGTAAGGTAGTAAGGAAGGATGATGATAATAATAAGGAGAAGGAGAGATGATAATGGAATCAAGACCTAGACCTAGACTACCCAAAGGCTTCAGATACCTCGCCAATAGTGTTGATCTATCCTCATCATCATTCTCATCAAACAATACTGCCATTGATCTTTACATAAGTAGCAATATAGAGAGATGGGTTAGCAATAAGGATAGGTATATTGCAATAGTTTATGGGGAGAAGGATGTACTTGGACTTATGGTGCTAGAGTTGCATGATGATTATATTGAGTTAGCAGTTCTTGCAAAGAACTACAACAAGGCAAGGTATGCAAAGGTAGGCTCAAGGTTAGCAGTGCTTGCAGAGAGCATAGCAAGGGATCTAGGCAAGAGGGAGATAAGGCTCGAGGCTATGCAGAACTCGCATAGATGGTGGAATGAGACAATGCGCTATGAGCAGTACATGCCAAGTTACCACGATCCTGAATTTGGTATCCTAACGCCTAAGAGGAAGTTCCTCCTCTAGACCCTATTGCAATTGCACACTCGTCTGGTTCATTCCTTACCATCTCAATTGCCTCTCTAACCATAGGATGCTCTAGCAGAAGAGCCTCGACATTCTCAGCATTAACAGGTACACTTGCATGATCCACAACCTCTTCAACTATCTTGCTTATGCTCTTACCCATCTGGATAGAGAGTAAGGAGAGTGCATCGTAGAGTTCAGCGTCTATGTAGAATGGTCTAGTTATTGTTATCCTTCTCCTTGTAGTTGCTCTAACTCTAACCATCTCCATACTCTCTATCAACTAACTTACTTTTATTATTTTGCTCATCTGTAATGATGAATAAATATGGGTTCAACATCCTAATGGTATGCTCGATGGTAGATACATAAGGTATGTTGATGGTAAGGGCAACCTCTTGAGGAGTAGGAACGAACTGACCATAGCTGAACTGCTAAGGTTCCTAAACATAGAGTATGAGTATAATGCGCCATTAACCCTAGATGATGGCTCAACTGTAAGAGTAGACTTTAAGACAGAGCAAGGGTACATAGAGGTTATAGATGATGCAAGTGATGTGGAGAAGTTGAAGAGCATCAGATCTAGCAGTGTTAGAGTCTTGGGTGTAGGTAAAGCATTATCAACAGCAAGCGTTGATGAACTCAACTCCATATCAACTTACAATGAGTATGCATCACTTGTATTTGAGGATCCATCGCTCTCATTCGATTACTCCCATATACTGCCTTTAGTAAATAAATGCTCAGTGCTCCATGGGCATACTGCAAGCGTTGTTGTTGAACTTATAGGCATAAAGGATGAGAAGAGTGATATGGTGATTGACTTTGGAGAGGCTAAGAGGTTGATAAAGCAGGCTCTAAACGCTTTGGATCATAAGTTCTTCATAAGCAAAAAGTACCTTGTTGAGGAGGATGAATTACACTACAGGGTTGCATTCGATGGTCCAAATGGTAGATTCGATCTTAAGGTACCAAAGCATACAACCTTCCTCTTTGAGGGCGAGGCTACTGCAGAGAACCTTGCAAAGGAGATAATAGAGTTGATAGCAGCAAGGATGCCAGATAACATAAAGGCCATTGGTGTTTACATATACGAGGGTGTAAGCAAAGGTGCACATATTGTTGCAAGGGTTAATAGATGATAAAGTA
>BEHG01000051.1 GCA_002898655.1 archaeon HR04 | reverse complement strand
ATGCTGTAGTAGCAAGGAGCAAGGCACTCCCATCTAGGCAAGTGCCATTAAAGGTAGAGAATTGGTATGTATTCATGCTTATGCTGTATAAACCTCTATGCCCAATCTATTACATGCATCTCTAGCATCATCATCTATAAAGGGAGTAACAAAGATGATCTTGCTTACCTCCTTGCCCTCCTTCTTCCTATACAGTTCTACCTTCTTCTTAAGTGTAAAAGGATCACTCCTCTTAACATGTGATGCTAACTCTAATGCTATAACCTTGCCATCACTTATAACTATATCTAACTGAATACTGCTAGGATAACCATACACATAGCCTTCATCATCGTAAATGCTCCACTCACCTATTGTATAGCCTAACTCCTCTCCAACTATACCCTTCAATGCCTCTCTAACAGATTCTTCATTCATTATACCCCATCTTGCACCTAACGCTGTTATCTTCATATCCATACGCTCGAACCTCTTATCTACACGCTTGAACCCTTCCTGCATATCCTTCCTAAGATCGTTCAGATCCTTCCTAAGATCCCTTATATCCTCCTCAACCTTAGCAAACCTCTCATCCACCTTTGCAAACCTCTCATTCATCTCCTTCCTTAACTCTAAGAACCTCTTATCCATCTCCTCTTGCATAGAAGCAAACCTCTCATCCACCTTTGCAAACCTCTCATTCATCCTCTCTTCTAGAGCAACAAACTTATCCAGTATCTCTTTATAGCCTATTGCTCCTGCTACAGCATATCTGAAATCTTTATCCTGTTCAAGCATATCCAAGAGCCTCTTCTTCAACTCCTCATTGCTTAGCATAAGTAAAATTATATTAAAAGTATATATAAATGTAGGTATGTGAGGGGAGAGGGCTACAAGATTGGTCTAGCAAGTTATAATCTCATCTACCAAATCCTAACTTTTTTACATCTACACATGTTATCTTGGCGAGTCATCAGCACTTAACATTTATAGGTTTCTTACCTCTATCTGAATTCAGGGTATAATGTATAACAATGATAGAAGGCTATTATTAGCATCTTTATCGCTACTACTCATCCTATCTACTATAGTACCTAAAGACTCGTATCAGTACCAGCAGTACCAACAGGTCCTTACTACAGGTAATCTCTCAATAGAGAAGGGTATCCACAGCTACCCTGATCCTGATATCCATACCCAACTCATGCTATCAGGCTTAAGGAGCAAATCCATGCTCATATCTCTAGATGGGCTAAGGTTTGAGCCAGCAGGTGTATCAAGGGTTATAATCATAGGCAAGGGAGATCTTGAGCAATCTATTGCAGGTAGGGTATTCAACTACGTAAAGGTAGGGGATGGCTCTTACATTGCATCTGCAACGATAAGCGATGATGCAATACCATTCCTTCAGGCTAAGGGGTTGAGGGTTATGAAGGACTTCATGGTAACACTTGATGCACCATATGTATTCACATCATCGCTAACAGAAGCAGGGCAACTACAAGAGCAAGAGCTAGAGCAAGAGCTAGAGCAAAGGCAAGGTGCTGATGCTGATGCTGGTGCTGATGATAAAGGCAAGAAGAATGATGGTGCTGATGCTGATGGTAGTGGAGGAGCAGATGCTTCAAGATTCTCCATCATCTATGCTTTAGATGAGATACATGCCAAAGGTGTATCTGGCAAGGGTGTTAGGGTAGCGATAGTTGACTCTGGTGTAGACTTTAGCAGCAAGGATATGAGCGATGCACTAGCAAGGGATGAAGATAACATGCCTATTATGCTTGATGCAGATGCACAAGGCATAGTGCTAACAAGTGCAAGGTTCATAGCAAAGATAGTTGATGGGATGATAGTAAATGCACCACTGCCAGATGAGTTCAAGGATGACCAATCTGTATCCAACGTTTACGTTGATGATACAGGGGTATACCTTAACATAAAGAACAGGGAGAAGGGGATGAAGTTCGAGATCTATAACACTATATACCCTTACATCTCCCCCCTCAAGTTCACAGCAACATCAAGCATGGACTGGAAGATAGGCAATAGCGCTACAGACTTCATCAAGTCCAAGAGCGGTGTATATAGAATGGGCTTCTTCCTCCAATTGAACTTCCATCTAGGGAGAGCATCCCTTATGATAGTGCCTATACTCCTTGTAGATAGCAAGGAGGCAGGTGTATACGATACTGTATATGCTGATATGTCAACTGCTTGGGCTGACTTTGCCCTATTTGAGTTGAGGAAGAAGCCTGAGGAGGTAAAGTTTGACTTTGACTTTACAGATGAGAGAGCGATAAGGATAGGGGAAGGGAATGAGATGCTTATCTACGATGCTGATAACGATGGTAATGCAGATCTATCAGCAGGGATGCTTGGTGCATATGTCCTTGATGTATGGGGTGTGATCAGGGAAGAGGAGGGCAAAGGTAAGGATGATGAGGCAAGAGAGAGCAAGGATAGTGGTAGTAATAGTAAAAATGAGGAGGATGATGGGAGAAGCAAGGGCTCATACATAGATGATTACCTTGGTGCAGTTAATGGTAGGCTATTGGAGCCTATAGATAAGGATGGTAGATACATTACTGTTATGTTCGATTTCTTTGGGCATGGTACACAATCAGCAGGTACTATAGTAGCAAAGGGCATGGTAGATTATCCTGTGTATGAGTCGCAACAGAAGAGGATCAAGGGTATTGCACCAGATGCAAAGATAGTGCCAGTTAAGGCACTGTGGTTCGGGGATGTAGCATATGCATGGCTCTGGGCATCTGGCTTTGATCAGGTTAGGGAAGAGGTGAAGGGAGAGGATGATGTTGCTAATAATGTACGTAATACTACTACTTCTTCTCCCTCTCTCCATTCCCCTCTCCCCTCATCATCTACAACTGCTACTCCTACCAATACAGGCTACAATACTGATTCTAGCAGTTCTAGCAAGGATAATGCTAGCAGTGTGAATTGGAGATGGATATACACTGGCAAGCATAGGGCAGATGTGATAAACAACAGTTGGGGCATACCATCAATGCCTATTCTAGATCATGGTGCTGGTTACGATGCAATAAGCATGCTTGCTACAGTACTCAGCATCCCTGCCTCCCTAGACCCTGAGTACCCTGGAGTGCTGATGGTCAACAGTGCTGGTAACTCTGGGCATGCATATGGTACAGTATCAGCTCCAGCAACATCACCTCTAGCACTTACAGTTGGTGCAACCACAAACAACGTGATAGTTGGGTTAGAGTTCACAAAGAAGCAGCCAAGGTTTGGGAATAGCATAGAGTACTATGATGATATAGCAGACTTTTCAAGCAAGGGACCAAGCATAATAGGTGATGTGAAGCCAGAGTTGGTTGCTACAGGGGCGTATGGGTTCGCACCATTGCCTGTAAACTCAAAGCATGCAATGGCAGATAACAGCACAGAAGCATTTGGTGTATTTGGAGGAACAAGCATGGCAGCACCGATAGTATCTGGCTCTGCAGCACTGCTCATCCAAATGCTAAAGGAGAAGGGTATAGGGTATGACCCATCGTTGGTCAAGGCTATACTCATATCTACTGCTAGTGATCTAAAGCATGATCCATTCACCCAAGGCTCAGGAAGGGTCGATCCCCTGAAGGCTATAGAGTATGTTGAAGGGAAGCAAGGCTCGTTCATAGCGTATACAGATGATACTTACAGGAACTACCTTGATGTATTGAGCAATGCAGTCAAGAGGCAGAACCTAATGCTGGAAGAGAGGAGCAAGGATAAAGGTGATGGTGATGGTGGTGAGAAGTACGGTTTCAGATTAACCATGCCTGATGATGTTGATGTTGTAGCAAGCAAGTGGTATGCAGGCTATGTTCCAAAGGGCAGCAGCAAGCATGCAGAGTTCACCATAGTTAACAATGGTGAGGAGAGGTTGAAGGTAACTATAGAGCCAACTATGCTTAGGCTCATATCCATAAGTAGTATGGATGGGAGAACCTCTCCAAGGGAGAAGGACCCATCATTCAACAGCGAGGATTATGGCTATATACCAAACTACATAAGGGTTGGTAAGAATGGAAGTATTGCTATAGTTGGAGGGAGCGATGGCTCCAGCAGTTCCAGCAGTTATAGTAGCAATAGTAATAGTAATAGCAATGGTGAAGGTAGCAGTAATAGTAGTGATAAGGCAAAGAGTGATGCTGATAATAAGATAAAGATAGGCTCATTCGATCTTGATGTAGAGAAGGTTAAGGATGCAGATCTCATGATAGCAAAGATCTACTACCCATTCAATAGTTTCATGAATCTTGATGATCCCCTTTATGCAAACGAACTAAGGATAGCATCGCTCTATGCATATGATTGGAGGGATGAGGATAAAAACTCAAGCCTAACATACAAAGAGACAGCAATGATCAACAGGGCTGGGGCATGGGGCACCACACAGCATCTAGTTGTTAGGGAGCCATTCAAGCGTATAGATGGAGACCTCTTGCTTGGTGTGTATCCAGTTCCAAACACAATCTCTTACTGGTTTGGTAACACAAAGAAGGATGCTGAGCCATTAGATTACAAGTTGATCATAGCATTCTACAAGAAGGATGCATGGGATACGGTTGATATAGATGGGGGTATAGTGATGAGGGATGATAAGGATGATAGGACTAAGAACGTTCTCTTAATTGGACCAAAGAGCAAGGCAACGTTCAGGGCATCGATAAATGTGCCAGAGGATGCAAGGGAAGGGGTTTATCAAGGCTTCATAACAGTAAGCAGCAATGTACAGATTACAAACATACCAGTATCATTTGTAGTTCCAATTGAGATAGGTAGCAAGGATAAGGATATCCCAGTTGTTATGGGGAGCAGGGTAGATGGAGATATGGAAGGAGATGCTGGAGAAGGAGGAGGTAGCAATGATGGTATTATTAGTAGCAGCAATAATAGCAATAGCAGTAATAGTAATGGTAACGGTAATGGCTATGCTAGTAATAATAATAACAACAGTACTAGTGAGACTAGTGAGCAAGGTAGTGCTAATACTATTGATATAACAGAGGGGTATAGAAGCAAGGGTATAACACTGCTCTACGATAACTCTGTTGTTGCAGGGGCATTCGATATGCTTGGTAGGTACAACTCTGGTGAGTGGAAGTACTACCATCTCAACATAACAGATCCAAGCATAAATGTATTGAGTATGAACCTTACATGGAAGAGTAAATGGAGTAGCGTGGATGTGTTTGTTGTCGATCCAGAGGGCAGGATAATAGCAACTAATGTGCCTGGAGGTGTATTCAAGGCATTCATAAACTGGCCAAGCAATGATTGGCTTGGGAGGACAAGGGCAAGTGATGGAGGGGGCTTCTACCCATCACAGAACAACGGTGAGAACTCAACTGTCCTCTACATCCCTATAAACTCAACTGGCATATATTCGATAATCCTACATACAACATTATTCTCTGCTGAGCATGATGTTTACGAGCCATTGCAGATAGAGGTAAAGCCAGCAGCACTAATACCAGATACAGAGCCACCAAGGGTTAAGGTTGATCTGCCAGAGTATGCTAGAGGTATGATAGATGTAAGGATAGAGGTTGTAGATGATAATATAGAGGAAGTAGTATACAGAATAGATGATTCGCCCCCATTACCATTGCTCACTAATAAGGTTAGTAGTACAGCAGTAGTGGTAGATGGAGTAGGAAGAGTAAGAGGAGGAATGGTGGTAGATATTGGAAGCGATACTCATAACCATTATGGGATAGATAATGTTGATAGCAAAGCAGAGGGGAGGATGAGGTCAAGCACAATAAGCATAGATACAAGTAGGCTTGCTGATGGACCACATACCATAACCATAGCAGCAAGGGATAAGGTAGGGCATAGATTGCTTACTAACGTTAAGTTCATGGTGGATAATACTCCTCCAACTATACTCATAGATGGTCTTAGTAGCAACGATGGAGATGGTAGAGCAGTGAAACCAGTTAAAGGTACACTTGCCTTCAGTGTGGATGCTAGAGATGCTAACCTAAAGTCATTAAGCATAATCCTCCCAGATGGAAGAGTAGTTGATGAGCATGAGATAAGCATAGATACTACACTGCTGAGCGATGGTATGCATGAGGTTAGAATAGTTGCAGAGGATATGAGCGGTAATGTATCTGAAGAGGTAAGGAGGTTCATGGTAGATAACACACCACCACTAGTATCCATACTAGAGGAGGATGGAAGGACTGTATCAGGCATATTTGAGTTAAGGTACTCTGTTGTAGAGGATAACCTAAAGCAGCTACTCATTGCTATAGATGGTAATGCAAGGCAGGTTGAGAATACAGGTTCATTCATAATAAACACCATGGACCTAATAGATGGTAAGCATAGGGTAGAGGTTATTGCAGAGGATCATGCAGGGCATAAGAGTAGTGCAGGTATTGAATTCATGGCAGTAAACTATGAACCAATTATAAAGGCTAGGGTAGAGGATGCTAGGATAACTGCGCAGAATACAGGATTAGCAATAGGGCTTGCTATAGGAGCAGGGGTAGCAGCAGTAGCATCTATAGCAGTTATGAGGTATAGGAGTAGCAAGCCAGGCTAGACAAGAATAGTAAGTAAATAGTATCAAGCATGTATGTACGTATGTATGTATGGTATATCAATATCATGAATGAATCTGTACTAGATTAGCCATTAGCCTCTCAGCATCAATAAATTTAAAATAAGGTGGATTGAAATATCTCATGATGGGAGAGAGGGAGGCTCAAGGGGAGGAGAGGATATCCCGTAGAGAGTTCCTTAAGTTGATTGCTGCTGCTGGTACAGTACTATCATTCACACCATTCATAGACTGGGGTAAGTTCATGCCCCGTGCTGCATCTGGCAGGCTAGAGAAGGTTGCTGTTGAACTACCAGATGGTACACAGGCTAATGTTAAGACATTTCCTACAAACCATGCTGAGACTGTAATATACCCAAAGACTGGCGATAGAGTGTTAGATCAAGAGCCATTCAGGGTATGGAAGATAGTAAGGCTTCCAGAGGAGATGGGAGGGGCAAGTAATGATGCATCTGCATTCAGATGCTATAGTGATGTATGCCTCCATCTATGGTGTCTCTGGAACTACTTCCCAGATGAGAAGAAGAAGAGGGGAGAGTGCCCATGTCATGGTAGCCTATATGATATGCGCACTGGCAAGGCTATAGCAGGACCAGCATTCTTCCAGTCGCCTCCAGCAAACCTTCTACCTAGATTGGATCTTGAGGTTGACTCTCAAGGTTACCTATGGATACTTCCTCCAACATTCTCGCTTGAGAAGAATGGTATAATAGGCTTTGGTAGGTTCGAGAAGGGGGTGAATGTATGATGAGCATCCAGAAGGGGGAGAATGGATTAGTAAGGTTCTTCAAATGGCTCTGGCAAGGGCTTGAGCGTACCATCTTCGTTGGTATAAAGTTCACCTATCCATCAAGGTTTGTAAGCCCCATGGGCTTCCTAGGCATGTTAACATTCATAACATTCATCATACTAGGCATAACTGGAGCATTGTTGATGTTCTACTATGAGCCCATACTTGATAGGGCATGGGATAGTGTGAAGACAATAAACAACACGATCCCCTATGGCTTCCATATAAGGAATATACACTACCATGCATCAAATGCTATGGTATTCCTTGCTTTAGCACATATGTACTACCAGTACTTCTCTGGAAGGTACAAGATAAGGAATGAGGTGTTATGGGTTACAGGTGTTATATTGGGCACTGTAACCATCCTTGAGGCATTCACTGGCTACGATATAATATACAATGAGAGGGCAGAACTAGCAATAAGCATAGCCTCTTCTCTAACCAACTCTATACCAGTTATAGGACCAGAGTTGAGGGAGATGGTCTTTGGTGCTGGGTTTGCTGATTTCGTGCTCAGGTTCTATGCCCTTCATGTCTTCATCCTCCCAATAGTTATGCTAGGGCTAATGGCTGTGCACTTCCCTCGCTTCCTTGTATTCGATGTACCAATGGTCATGGCTGTAGCAGGGATGATATTCATAGTTGCAGGTGTATTCCCTGTAGAGTTAGGTAATAAGTTCGATCCTACAGTACCTCCAGATATAACTGTGCCTGAATGGTATCTTACTGGGATATACGCATTCCTTAGGACACAGTATGATAAGTTCGTTACTGGTGTGCTCTGGCCAGGACTATTCATAGCAGCATTAGCGATGATACCATTCATAGATAGGTACAAGAAGCTCTCATGGAAGGATAGGCCATTGATAACTGCAATAGGCATAACCAGTCTAGCACAGATAATAGTTACTACATACTGGGGCTTCTACATCGATCCTGATCACGACAAACCATTACTAGATAGGATAGTGATAGACCCTATACTCTTCTATACTGTGATGCTACTGCTAGTACCCTTGTCATTTGGCTTCACATACATGATGATCAAGTTAGCAAAGCACTTTGAGGAGTTGAACAAGAAGGAGGCTGCAGCAAGGAAGGCTAAAGGTGCTACTCCTAGTGGTCTGAATATATCGATAAAGTGGGGTTGGTGGCTCCTTGTAGTGCTCTTAGCATTCCAAGTGTATCTGAACATAGCAGCATACTATGCTGGTATAAA
>BEHG01000050.1 GCA_002898655.1 archaeon HR04 | reverse complement strand
GGAGAGGAGGATCTTCTAGGCCTTGTTCTGCTAAAGCTTGCACCAGATGGCTCAACCATCCTCTATGGCCAGCCATTGGAAGGGATTGTACTGGTAAGGGTTGATGAGGAGAGTAAGAGCAGGCTTAAGCATCTTCTCAGCAAACTATCTATATAATGGATATGCAAAGTATTGATGGGGATGATGAGGCGGTGGCTGTATGATCTGTGATTGTATATTAGCAGGAAGGCTGACCCCTAACATACTATTAGGTATGCGAATGGAAGATGATGGATATGAGTTCGAGGGTATAGAGGTATACACTAGTAGAGAAGAAAGAGTATAGATTAAACAAGATGTGGGAATTGCTAATACATCAATTACATGCATTGATGATACTTTTCCCTAAAGGTTAAAAAGGCTTATAGGATTGGTCAAGGCTAGATGAGGCTTTTGATGATGGGCTGATCCTGATAGTTTATATAACCTTCCTCTATCCTTTAACTCAAAATGAATCTAGATTCTATGCTATCGATAGGGGCATCAGTAGCATCACTAGGCATAGCAGGAGCAATGGCAGTATGGGTTAGCAAGCAGAGCACTGGTAGCAAGAGCATGATGGAGATAAGCTCTGCTGTTAGGGCAGGGGCATCAGCGTTCTTGAGGCGTGAGTTCATAACGATAATGCCTATAGCAATAGGTTTAGCAATAGCAATATCCTTTGCATCTGGAACCTCAAACGGTATAGCATTTGCTGTTGGTGCTGCACTATCAGCAATAGCAGGGCTTATAGCAATGAAGATAACTGTCAAGGCTGCTGTTAGGACTGCTCAAGCAACAACCAAGGGCTTAGGCTATACACTTGTAACAGCATTCAGAGGGGGAGCAACGGTAGGCCTTGCAATACCTGCAATGGCATTGATAGGTGTAACACTACTCTACATACTCTATAGAGAGCCAATAATGATAGCAGGGGTAGGGATAGGGGCAAGTCTAATAGCATTGTTCATAAGGGCAGGAGGAGGTATATTCACAAAGGCTGCAGATCTAGGTGCAGATCTAGTAGGCAAGATAGAGGCTGGGATACCTGAGGATGATCCAAGGAACCCTGCTACTATAGCAGATAACGTTGGGGATAACGTTGGTGATGCTGCAGGCATGGGCTCTGATGTCTATGAGTCATACATAGTTACGCTCTTGGCTGCAATGCTCCTAGGTGCGCTTGTAGCAGTAGATCCATCAACAGGGTTGGATCAGTACATGCTTGTAGTGTATCCAATAGTTATAGGTGCATCTGGGCTAATAGCATCAATCATAGGTGCGCTTACAGTAACGCCTAGTAGGAGGATTGATGATCCAATGAAGCCGTTGAGTGTAGCATTCATGGTAAGTGCAGGGATAGCAATAGCACTAAACCTAATCTTCACACAGTTGCTCATGGGCTCTAGCATATTAGCAATGACTCTCTTTGCTACCAGTGTCGTTGGTGTAGTGCTTGTACCAATAATACAGAGGATAACGGATTACTACACAAACTACAAGTATAAACCTGTCAAGGATATAGGAGAGTCAACAAAGTGGGGCTATGCAGCAAACATGCTTGCTGGCATAATCTCTGGCTTGAGATCTACGATGCCATTCATGATTGCCATAGTTGTTACCCTAGCCATATCCTACTCAATAACCTATGCTGTAACAGGGGATCCATTGATGGGTATATATGGTACTGCTATAGCAGCCATGGCAATGCTCAGCCTTGCTGGGATAGTGCTCAGCATAGACTCATTTGGGCCTATAAGCGATAACGCTGGAGGTATAGTTGAGATGACTGGCATGGGTGATGAGAATAGGAGGATAACGGATCAGATAGATGCTATAGGGAATACAACAAAGGCAGTAACCAAAGGCTTTGCTATAGCAAGTGCAGGTCTAGCAGCACTTGCAATGATCCAGGCATTCCAGCATGAGGCAGCAAACATATTCATCGATAAGGTTCTTGATTACAGTCTAGCAAATCCTAACGTGATAATAGGCTTGCTGGTTGGAGGGTTGTTACCATTCTTCATATCAAGCCAGTTGATGTCAGGAGTGAATAGGGCAGCGATGAGGCTTGTTGATGAGGTTAGGAGCCAGTTCAAGAACAACCCAGGCATACTGGAAGGGAAGGCAAAGCCAGATTATGCTAGATGCATAGATATTGCTACAGCAGCAAGCATAAAGCAGTTGTTCCAGCCTGCAATTATAACTGTAGCATCACCTATAGTGCTTGGTGTACTGCTAGGTCCAAGCGCAGTTGCTGGCATACTCATGGGCGCTGTTGTTAGTGGGATATTCCTTGCATATCACATGGCTAACAGTGGGGGTGCATGGGATAATGCAAAAAAGTACATAGAGATAATAGGGAAGAAGCATACACCTGAGCATGAGGTTGCTGTTGTTGGCGACCTTATAGGGGATCCGTACAAGGACACTGCAGGTCCTGCTCTAAATACTGTTATAAAACTGCTTAACACTGTAGCAATAGTCTTCGTGCCTATATTCGTTGGCGTAGTTGGCATCTAACCTGATATAAGCAACCTCAATTCTTTAACACCTTTACCCTCATCAATGATGAAGGCTCTGATCTCATCACCTGCAAGTATTATCCATGGAACAGGGTTGATCTGCATATACTTGAGGTCCTTGCCAGATGGATATGCGTTAGAGAATGGATGTGTATGGAATATCCCAACTAATTCTAGATCACTACTACTCATAACCTCATACGCATTGATCAGATCCTCATCCCTTATGCTGAAGCTCATGCTTGACATATCTGCATTATCAACCTCTATAACCAGCCTTACCCTGTATGTATTAGATGAGCCATCAACCTCCACACTACCAGCCAGCAAGGCACATGCCTCATAAGGGTAAGCCTTCTCCGCCAACCCCTTCAGCGCCTCTAACTGCTTGAATTCTATAACAACGCTATCCAACATATATACTCCCTAATGGAGGAATATAAGCATAAAGAATGAGAGGTAAGGGGATTAGGTTAATGTAATGAACAACATGATTGATTTATAGTAGTTATGTGTAGATTACTTATGATTATGATTAGGAAGAGGGGAAGTAGAGGTATCATGGCGATAGCAGTTGTTGCTATTGGAGTTGTGGTAACCTCACTTGCAACCATTGGCTTAGGCTTTGATGGTGGAGAGAGTAGTAGGAGGGTAGTAGCAATAGAAGAACGATGGGATGGTAGCATAACAGCAAGGTATGTGAAGGTCAACGATATGAAGCCCAACTCCTCTCTACTATTCCTTGATCCCTTTGGTAAGACCATGCAAGAGTTCTACAAGGTTGCTAACCCTAACCCAGCACTGCTTATTAGAATACTTCAGAGCAAGGATGCTGATGCATATGAGTACTACATGCTTATAAGGCTCCCTGAGATGTATGGAGGAGGCAAGGATGATATCTCATCATATAGAGCATATAATAAGGTTGGTATAAATATCCTCCAGAAGTGCTTAGTTGGATATTATGAGGGAAATCAGTATATAGGGGATCCATGCTCTGGCGATGTATACAGGGTATGGGATGGTTTGGCTATACATGGCTATGGTGCATTCAATAGTGTTAATGGATCACCAAATGCACTTGCAAGGTTAAGGCTTGGAGTTGATGCGGATGGTTACATAGTTGTATTCAGGAGCGATAACAGCATAACTGGTGATGGTGTGCCAGGGTATGGGAGGATAATCCCAAGCGAACGAGAGTGAGAGTGAGAGTGAGAGCAGTAAAGCCATGCAAAGTAAACAACAGGTAACGAACAAACAAGCAGATGAACAAACTATACCAACAACACCAATAATCAATGCCATACTTATGACAGGCTTACTTGGCATGTTCATGAATATGATGATGAGGCAAATAATGATATAGATATCTATTTATATCAGTCATGATTCTTTAACATCGATACTATCACGACCCAACTCTATTATATATAAAAATATTAATAGAACCATGACAGGATATATAGTCAGATATGTCGTCTCTAAACCTACCATATATTGAGAGTGATTACCCAGCAGAAAGAGTTGATGTTCTTAAGTCATTGCTAGGATTGAGGGAAGAAGATATCCATGGTTTTCTTAACTTATTTAGAAATTATCATGTTAGGGCTACTAATATAAGAAGATTAAAGATACTTGCAGAAAGAGTTGATGTTCTTAAGTCATGGGGATTGAGGGAAGAAGATATCCATGGTTTTCTTAACTTATTTAAAGATTATCGTCTTATGGCTACTAAGATAAGAAGATTAAAGATACTTGGAATCGTGTATGAAAGAGACGTACCACAAGAGCATATACCCCCTGTTCTTGAAGGTATCCTTGTTCATGTCTATATTAGGGGCAGACGTTACGTATTAAGAATAGAGCAAAGAATGGGCACACAACTACTAAACACCTACTTCCTTGAAGTAGGTGATGCAGATATAACACTAACAGAACCATGACATGACTACAGCCTTATCCTTGCCCCCCAGCACTCTCTGCACCTTTCTCTCCCTTCCCAACAACTACAAGCTTGCCTTGCATGTATGCATGAAGTGTACAGAAGTAGTCATACTCTCCTGGCTCTAATGCTGATGTATCAAGAGACCATGTAGAGTTCACGTTTATAACAGGAGAGTTGAAGAACCTAGCAAAGTTTGGATCATCAAAGCCTTTACCACTTGCTACTGTGTGCACTGCTGTATCCATATTCTTCCATACTACAACTGTGCCTCTCTCAACGCTAACCTCATCTGGATCGAAGTCTGGATTGCCCTGTATCGATGAGTTTAAGAGGATTGTTATCTCAACTACAGGTCCTGTTGGTGCTGGTTCTTGTCTTGGTTGCTCAACCTGAGTCCCAGTTTCAGTTCCAGCCTCAGCCCCAGGTCTAGCCTGCCCCCCTTCCTCTTCAATCGCCTGAGTTGGCTGCTGCACTATGCTGAATATGGAGAATGTTATGAAGCCCATCAGAGAACCACCTATAAATATCGCTGCTATAGCCTTGACATGCCTACTCCCTTTATGCACAGCATAGGATATTACTGTTGCTGGCACAAATATGAGTAAGAGCGTACCTATAAGAAGTGGTAGAGTGCTTACAGTTGAGAGACCAGCAAGTAACCCTCCCAATGCTGCAAGTATACCTGCTATGAATATGGTTGCTGCCTTTGCCTCCTTGCTTCTAGGCAGTCCATCCTTGAGTATTCCAGCAGCAAGGAGTATCATCCCAAATACCATAGCTATAGCACTTATCGCATGCATCCCCTCAACGAAAGTTCTTGCTATCCCTGCCAATGAGAGTATAACGCCTAACATCCCAATCACTGTAAGTCCTAAACCTGGTACCATTAACTCCCAGTCACTCAACTGATAGGCATTCTACAATGCTTAAATAATAACCTTTGCTCACAACTAACATGAGTGTAGAGAAGGTTGAAGTTCTGCTAAAGGATAAGAATCTAGCATGCTTCTACCATAAGCAGAGATGGCTCCCCTCATGCCAGTATGGGTTGACTTAGGAATGGCTACATAATAGTAAATACAACAACATAAGAGTAAAGTACAAGAACGTGAAGAGAGATCCTAGGTAGGGTAACCATATCCCTATTGATAGGAACAATCTTCCAACCTGCCATGATAAAGGTAGAGTGGTTGAAGAGGTTACTGGAAGAGAGGCTGAGGAGCATATAGATGCAATGGCAAAGAAAGAAAGAAAGAAGTACCTAGGTTTAGATAGATTCCCATTCAGGGTTGATGGTGAAGAGATGGTATGCTCAAGATAGTGCCAGAGACAGCGAAGGTTGTGCTCACACCATAACAATAACTATTCGATTAGGCTGGATATATGTGGAGCCTCGGGCGGGATTTGAACCCGCGACCTAGTGCTTACAAGGCACTCGCTCTGACCAGGCTGAGCTACCGAGGCTATCGATTACCTAGGCTAGCCGATTCAACAGCAATACTTGCATAATAACCCCTTTATCTAGGTTTAAATCATCCCTGCTATAGATGATGATATGCCAGTGTACAAGGTTAATGTACTGATAGAGAACAAGCCATACATAAGCGATCCTGAAGGGGATACGATACTCAAGGATCTAGTGCTCAAAGGAGGCTACCATCAGGTTAGGTCTATAAGGGTTGCAAAGATGCTCAAGGTTGAGGTTGAGGCTAAGAGTGCTGAGGATGCAAGAGAGATGGTAAGGAGGATGTGCGATGAGTTGAGGCTCTACAACCCAATGCTAAGCATATGCAAGGTAGAGTAGAGTAAAGTAGAGTAGATTGAGGATAAGCGATGTATACAAATTACTAACTACTACTGCCCATCCATATCTCATAATTCAATTTATCAAGGTATAATAATAGGTTGCATCTAGCATAACATGTGCCTATAAGGATAGGGATAGTTGTATTCCCTGGGAGTAACTGTGACAGGGATATCTACCATGTCCTCAAGAATATAATGCATGTTGATGCTGAGTTCATATGGCATAAGAGAGAGGATCTAAATGGTTATTATGATGCTATAGTTATACCTGGTGGCTTTGCATATGCTGATAGGCTCAGGGCAGGGGTTATAGCAGCATTCAGCCCTGTTATGAAGGCAGTGAAGAGGTTAGCAAGGGATGGGCTACCAGTACTTGGCATATGCAATGGGTTCCAGATACTAGTTGAGTCTGGTCTGCTCCCTGGAGCATTCATGCGTAATGACTCATTAACCTTCACATGTAGATGGACTAGGCTCAGGCTTGATGTAGATGGTAGTAGAACCCCGTTTACACTACTCCTTGAGAGGGGTATGAGGCTCAACATCCCTGTAGCAAATCAGGAAGGCAAGTACTATGTTGATGAGGATACGTTAAGGGAGATGGAGAGGAATGAGCAGATAGTCTTCAGGTATGAGGATAATCCTAATGGCTCACTCAATGATATTGGAGGGGTATGCAATGTAGAAGGCAACGTGCTTGGGATGATGCCACACCCAGAGAGGGCATGCGAGATCATGCTTACACCACAATACATGCATAACAACTCTACCCTCTTACATGGTTATGGAGATGGTATAGTTATATTCAGATCACTAATATCATACCTTTATGGCAAGGGTGAGCATCCATGAGCCTTACAGATGAGGAGATCAAGTACTTGAAGGATGCTCTAGCAAGGGAGCCCAATAGCGTTGAGTTGAGCATGGTATCTGCTGAGTGGTCAGAGCACTGCTCATACAAATCATCAAAGCCATACCTAAAGATGTTCAGCACTGAAGGTAGATACGTGCTTATAGGTCCTGGGTATGATGCTGGAGTGCTAGATATAGGTGATGGGATGCTTCTTACACTGCATATAGAGAGCCATAACCATCCATCTGCAGTTGAGCCCTATGGTGGCGCAGCAACAGGGATAGGTGGAGTTATAAGGGATATACTCAGCATGGGTAGTAGACCAATAGCATTGCTTAATGCGTTAAGGTTTGGGGATATAAGGCATGATAACCATGCAAGGTGGCTCTTCAGGAATGTTGTTAGAGGGATAGCAGATTATGGGAACTGTATAGGAGTTCCTACAGTTGCTGGGGAGGTAGAGTTTGATGATTCATTTACTAACTATTGCCTTGTTGATGTTGCATGCATAGGGATAGCAAGGAAGGATAGGCTTGTTATGCTTAAGGGCGATGCTGATGATCTTGTGGTGATTGCTGGCAATAGGACGGGTAGAGATGGTATACATGGGGCATCATTTGCATCAAGGGCATTTGAGGGGGAGGAAGAGGATAGGTCTGCTGTACAGATACCAGATCCGTTCATGGGTAAACTCCTCATAGATGCTACAATGGAGTGTGTAGAGAAGGGATGTGTAAAGGCTATAAAGGATCTTGGAGGAGGAGGGCTTGCATGCTGCTTATCAGAGACTGCTGATAGACTGGGCAAAGGCATGCTTGTTATGCTCGATGCTCTCCACCTTAGAGAGGATATGAGCGCTGAGGAGATGATGATATCAGAGTCTCAGGAGAGGATGCTGTACATAGTTGAACCATCAAGGCTTGAGGAGTTCAAGGCTGTCATGGATAAGTATGAGATACCGTACTCAGTGCTTGGAAGGTTAACAGATGATGGCTACCTTAGCATATACCATGATGGGAAGCAGGTTGCAAGGATAAAGGCTAGCATAGTTGCAAATGCACCTATTGCAAGGCGTAATGCAAAGAAACCACCATACATAGAGCAGATAGCAAGGAACTCTAGGAAGCCAGAGATGCCAGAGCATGATGATATAGCAGAGATACTCCTTGAACTACTTGCTGATCCAAGCATAGCAAGCAAGGAGTGGGTATACAGGCAGTACGACCATGAGGTTGGGTTAAGGACTGTTGTTAAACCTGGTTATGCTGATGCTGCAGTGCTGAGGGTAGGGCTCCCAATACATGATAATGGTGCTATGGATGCTGATATCAAGTATATAGCAGTCAAGGTCGATGGCAACTCCAAGCACTGCTACATAGATCCATACAATGGTAGCATGGGTTGCTTCTCTGAGGCATGTAGGAATATTGCATGTGTTGGTGCAGAGCCCATAGCAATGGTTGACCATCTCCAGTTTGGTAGTCCTGAGGATGAGCATGTATTCTGGACATTTGTAGAGTCTGTTAGAGGGTTAGCAGATTATGGTAGGTATATGGGGATACCATGCGTTGGTGGCAAGGTGAGTTTCTACAATGAGACAAGGCAAGGA